>JAUNHF010000210.1:0-1024 GCA_030524065.1 Deinococcus sp. | reverse complement strand
TGGCCGTATTCGGTGCGGGGCCGGTAGGCCAGTTCACCGCCCGCAGTGCCCAGATGCTGGGCGCGGCCCACGTGATTGTGATTGACCGGGTGCCCGAGCGCCTGGCGATGGCCGAAGCTGCCGGGTGCCAGACCATCAACTACGAGCAAGAAGATGTGCTGGTGGCGCTGCTGGAATCCACGGGTGGACGTGGCCCCGACCACGTGATTGACGCCGTAGGCATGGAAGCCCACGGCCACGGCCCCGGCCACGCACTGGATATGGCCGAGCGCGTGACGGGCATGTCCTTTGACCGCATCACGGCGCTGCGCTGGGCCATCATGAGCTGCGCCAAGGGCGGCACAGTCTCGGTGCCCGGCGTGTACGGCGGGTTGGTGGACAAGCTGCCGATGGGCGCAGCGTTCGGCAAGGGCCTCCAGTTCCGGATGGGCCAGACCCACACCCACCGCTACATCGGCCCGTTGCTGGGCCGCATCGAAGCCCGCGAGATTGACCCCACCTTCGTGATCACCCACCGCGCCACGCTGGACGAAGCGCCCGAGCTGTACAAGACCTTCCGCCAGAAGCATGATGGCTGTATCAAGGTGGTGCTGAATCCCTGGGCCTAAGGGCGCGTAGGTCCCGCCTTCTGTAAAACGCCGGTTCCTGTCAGGGCCGGCGTTTTGCCGTGTGGCTTTTCTGGATGCTGAATTCTTGCTCTAGGTTCCGGGTGCTGTGGCCGGCTGTGCCAGACTGGCAGGCATGACCCACTATTCTGAGCCGAAGTCCACGCGGCCCGGTGCTCCCGACAGCGCCGATCAGGCGTACAGCGACTTTACCCGCAGCCTCAGCTACGGTGACTACTTGCAACTGGACATGCTGCGCAGTGCCCACCAGCCGGTCACTCAGGCGCACGACGAGCACCTGTTCATCGCCGTACACCATGTCTCGGAAGTGTGGCTGGACCTGATTGTGCGCGAGTTGTCGGCGGCCATGCTGCTGCTGGAACGGGGCGTCACCGATGCGCCCCTGAAGATGCTGAGCC
>JAUNHF010000209.1 GCA_030524065.1 Deinococcus sp. | reverse complement strand
AAGCTGCTGGCCCAGGGCTTTTCCAATCAGGACATCGCGCTGCGGCTGGACATTTCTGAGAAGACGGTACGCAACCGCCTCAGCGAGATTTTCACCAAGCTGCAACTGAACAACCGCACCCAGGCCGCCTTGTACGCCATTCGCGAAGGCATTGCCCCCCTTGAGTAAGCGCCGCTCCGCTGGCCGCCCGGTGCTGCCCGCGTCAGAGCGGGTTTACCGGGCCGGCTGCCAGCGCGAATGGGCCATCGTCTCAGCCGAGCCGGACCTGGCTTACACCGAGCAGGCCTTTCCCGAATGCCCGCTGTGCCCACACCGGGTAGAGCCGGAGGGGGCGGCGCCGTTTTGCACGCTGCGCCCGGTAGACACGCCGCATCCCTTTGCTGCGCTGGGCGGCCTGAACTGGCCCGACTGACCTCCAGAGCTGACGCTGGTTTCTCCTGGCGCTCACTTCCCCTCGCCTCCGCCTTCTCACCGCTGAAGGCCCCCAGTGTTCCTGCGGCATCTCGCCGTCTGGCAGGGACATTTGCGGCTCCGTTTTTCCATAGCATTATCCAGCAGAACTGCCGCGCTCCCAACCTTGCTTTGGACCCTACTTTTCGGTCGGTCGTGAGGAAGCTGCGTGATATGTTAAGCCGCATCTTCTGCACTACAATCGCAGGGTGAACAACGCTGGCCTGCCCTGGTGCTCTGTGCCGCTTTGCCAGGTTCAGTGGCCCAAGCCCAAATCCGAGGAGAAGTAACGTGGAGAGAAACGACGCTGTCATGCCCCTGGTCGCCATTTTTTTTGCGGCCCTGTTTGGGGTCATCACACTCTTTTTGTTTAATACCGCCACCGCCCCTGAGCCGGTGGAGGTAGACCCTGCCGTCATGGCCAGCATCGAGACCGAGTGGCCCGAGATAGGCCCCACGCTGTACGAGGGCAACTGCGCAGGCTGTCACGGCGCCGCAGGTGAGGGTGGCGCTGGCCCTGCGCTGGCCGGCAACACCAAGATCACCGGCGACCCGGCTTACGTCTACAACATCATCCACAAGGGCAATGGCGGAATGCCTGCCTTTGAGGGCGTGTTGCAGGAGAACGAAATCTACGCAGTCGCCAACTTTGTTCTGCACTCCTGGGGCAACGATATTCCCGAGCCTCTGAGTCCTGCGCTGCTTGCAGAAGGCGCCGGCGAGATTGATCCCGAAGTGCTCAAGTTGCGCGGCCGCATGGTGCCCGAAGGCATTGCCCTGCCCGAAATCTTCTTCCTGTCGTTTGCCATGCTGCTCCTGACCTACGGTCTGGTGGGCCTGTACTCGTACTGGGCCGAAGGCGCCGAGCTGAAGCCCGGCATCCACAAGGTGCGCGCCACCCCGGTCGCTACTTTGATGATGGTGCTGACCCTGGCTTCCAGCCTGCTGTTCAGCGTCCTGTTTGCCCGTCAGATGATGGCCGACTACGCCGCTTGGAGTGCGGGCGTGAGCCCCAATGTCTCCCGTGAAGGCCTCTGGGCCGGTCTGCTGGTCCTGAGCTTGGCGCTGGCCGTGGGCCTGTACAAAAAGTACTTCATGGACGGCGAAGTGCTGGTGGAAGATGCCAGCGGAGAATTCCCCTGGTAAGTGCGGCGGGCCTGCAAGGGCCTGCTGCGTAGGAGAGATGACATGACCCGATACAAGCTCAATGATCCCGAACTCACCCGCCGGCGCTTTATCAATATGGCGATGGGCACGACCGCTACGGTAGGCGTCGTCAGCCTGCTGGGCACGCTGGGCGGCGCTCACCCGATGTTCCGCATGACCGAAGACAAGAAGCCGCCGATGGAAGGCGACATTCTGGTGCACGCTGATCCTGCCAAGGAAGGCACGCCTATTACCATGGCTGAGCTGAGCGAAACTCAAGTGCCGGCCTGGCCGATGGGTAAAGACCCTGACGGCAATGACATCATCCGTAAAGGTGAGCCCAACAATCTGCTGGTGCTTTACAAGTTCGCCTCCGGTGAGCTGAGCGGCGAAGCCGATGTCCAAGCGACCATTGACGGCCAAGTGGTGGCCTACAGCGATATCTGCACTCACGCCGGCTGTCCGGTGCCCGATGCCAAGGACGGCAATGGCATGTTCTGCCCTTGTCACTCGGGTCAGTACGATCCCAAGCAGGGCGGCATCGTGGTCGGTGGGCCACCTCCACACAAGCTGGCGCAGCTGCCTATCGTGGCAGAGGGTGACAACATCAAGGTGGCTGGCTTTTTCCTGAGCCATCCTTACCCCTATACCGACGATGCCACCTGGGAAGCCACCAAGGAAGCGGCCAAGGGAGCCTGAATATGAACCAGTGGTTAGATGAACGCCTGCACATCTCGCGTCTGAACGACAAGTTCCTGCGCAAAGCCTTCCCAGTGCACCACACCTTCTTTATCGGGGAAATCACGCTGTTCAGCCTGATCATCCTGATTCTGACGGGCATTATCTTGGCGCTCTCGTTCGAGCCCAGCAATGCCATGGTGGTGAACTCCTTTGATCCGGGTACGCCGGACAAGCCCAACCTGATCCCGGCGGCGTACCACTCGGCCCTGAAGATCAACGCCATGCCCTTTGGGGACATGTTCCGCCGCATCCACCACTGGAGCGCCAACATTATGGTGGCGGCCGCTGTGCTGCACATGATGCGTATCTACTTCACCGGCGCCTACAAAAAGCCGCGTGAACTGAACTGGTGGATTGGCATGCTGCTGCTGATCTTCTCGGCCCTGACTGCTGTGACCGGTTACGCCCTGCCGTACGACAACTACGCCTACAACACCCTCAAGGTGATCTACGCCATCACGTCTTCTGTCCCCTGGGTCGGTCCCTGGTTGGCCGAGTTCGCCTTTGCGGGCCGTTTCCCCGGTGAAGGCATCATCCCCCGCTTCTACGGCTACCACATCATGCTGCTGCCCGGCATCCTGCTGGCCCTGACGGCCGCGCACATGCTGATCATGATCAAGCAGAAGCACACCCAGCCCCAGTACGCCAAGCGCGTTGCTTACAAGAAGATTGTCGGTGTGCCGCTGATCACCCAGCAGACCCCCATCATGTTGATGCTGGCGCTGCTGTTTGCCGCCATTGTGATTCTGTTCAGCGCTTATGTGCCGGTCCACCCCGTAGAACACTACGGCCCACCCAGCTCGCAACCGATTGAGGGCATCAAGCCCGACTGGTATCTGCTGTGGGTCTTCGGCCTGCTGGCGATCATTCCCAACACCCTCAGCTTTGACCTGCTAGGGGGCCATATCAGCGCCGAGTTCATCGGTGCGCTGGTGCTGCCCATGCTGGTGATCGGCCTGATGTTCGCGGTGCCTATGTTGGACCGTGCCAAGGACAACATGTACTACGCCGAGAACCCCACCAGCTACCCCCACCGTCTGGCGGCCGGGATTGCCTTCCTCACCCTGCTGATCGTCTGGTCGGTGGCAGGCTACAAGGGTGAACTGGTGGCCAATGGCTACCTACCGTCCGCCTCTGCCAACGCCATTCTCTGGGGACTGAGCGTCCTGGTGCCGGCCATCACCTATGCGCTCACCCTGGCTTACGTGGCTGCCATTCGCCGCCTGCGTGCCGCCGACGAGCGTGAGCAGCAGCGAGCCATGGTCTACGGTCACGACGACTGAGCCTCACCACATAAGAGTCAGTACACTCAAAAGAAAGCCGCCCTACGGGGCGGTTTTTCTGTGTCTTGCACGTTTAATGGCGTAGGAGCGGCCAAAAAGTAGTCGGGTGGGTTTCCTTCTCCGGGGCGCTGTACCTGCCGATTAGGACTCA
>JAUNHF010000208.1:1926-3801 GCA_030524065.1 Deinococcus sp. | reverse complement strand
CATCGCGCAGGTCGCGGCGGGGGTCGTACTCAAAGCCGCGGTTGATGAAGGTGTCCACGAAGTCCATTTCCAGCGCACGGGGGCCACGCTCGGCCAGCTTGGGCAGCAGGGCGTTGATATAGCCCGCACCGCTGGCGGCGTCGTCTTCCATGATCTCGCGGCTGACAATCATCGCGCCCTTGATCAGCTTCACGCGGGCGTTCATGTCCACCACGTGTTCAGGGCGCAGGGGCGGTGCTTCTTCGATACCTTCAGCGACTTCCTGCACGTCGCCCATCAGCGCGTACACGCTGCCGCGCCATTTGCCGTTCTTGAGCTGCACGTTATTGCCCAGTCGGCGGTGCAGCAGCTGGCCGTTGTTCAGGTAGTTCAGCAGGCCAGTGGTGTAATGCTTGTTTACGTTGGCGTCAAATTGCGCCGGCAGCAGGTCAGTGGTCCAGGTGGGGGTGCTCATCTGTGTCTCCTTCGGTTTTCTTTATGGCTTACTGGGCCAGCAGCCGGGCGTACACGCCCACGTTGGTGTCCTGCAATGCACCGCGCCCTTTGACCAGGGTGCCGCCGTTGTGCGCGGTCAGTTCCCACACGGCGTTGGTGGTGTCGGTCAGGTCCAGCACGCCCAGGCCGGTGGCGGGGTCCACCTTGTAGCCGTACTTCTTGCCGGGTTGCAGCAGCGCCGCAGTGGCTGCCGCGCCGGTGGCGGTGACTTCAAACACCATGTTGGGCTGCGGGGTCACACGGGGCAGGGGACGCGGGGTGGCGCTGTTCTCGCCGTCGCGTGCAGCCAGGAAGTTCTTGGCTGCCGCCGCTGGGGGGCCGCCCGCCGTGGGGACCGCTTCGCCGGCGGCGTTCAGGCTGAGCAGGTTGCCCATCTTGAACTGCTGGTTGGCGGCTTCCTTGGCAAGGTTGCCGTGATGGTGACTGTAGTGGGTCACGTTCACAATGCGCTTGATGGGGTGGGTGTCGGGCATAATCTCCTCCAGTTAGGCGTAGGCCATGATTTACAGGGACAGTCTGTGCGACTGCCCCTGTACGCTGGCACGGTGTTTTGCTCAGGTGAGCGGCTGCACGCCCTCGTCCTGCATGTCGGTGGTCACGCCCACCTTCACTTCGCGGTTCTGGTCCAGCTGCCCTTCGGTCTTGGTGACACTGCGCTGCAAGCGGGCGCGGGTGGTCTGCATGTCGGCCAGTTCGCGGGCTTTCACACTCTCGGGCTTGAACATCAGCACCATGCCCTTGACGTTCCGCACGTCCGCTTCCTTCTTGTCGAACTCGAACATCACGCCGTACTTGGCTTTCTCCGGGCGGAAGGTGCCGCCGGGCAGCGTCTCCACCTCGCCGGGCTTCACCACTTGGTAGCCCTGGGCGCTGTAGTCCTGCACGGTGTAGGCCGTGCGGCCCACGCCGTTGGCAATGGCCCATACCAGATCGGGGGCCACCTTGCCGGTGCTGTCGAACACGAGGGTATGCAGGTTGTCGCCCTGCATGTACCAATCAGAAATAGGGGTAGTGGTCATCAGTTGTTACCTTTCTTCATGCGTGCGGCCACAGATTCCGGGTTGGCCTGAATCGCGGCCAGCAGGTCGTTTACGTCTTTGGGGTTGCTCCAGCTCTTGCCGGGTTTCGGGGCAGCGTCGGCGGGCTGGCGGTTGGGGCTGCGGGCAGGCACGGGCGCGGCCGGCTTCTCTTTCGTGCCCACCCGTCCGGCCCGAAACGCACGGCCCAGTGCCATGTCGGCCAGCATGGTGCGGGTCTGCTCACTGCCGGGATTCTGCGGGTGGAAGGCGTTTGCCATCGCTTCGGTGTTGCCGGCGAACACGTCACGCACGGCGGCGTCCCAGTCCTCGCCCTGCGGCGCGTGGGGGCGTCCCTGGACGT
>JAUNHF010000208.1:1401-1916 GCA_030524065.1 Deinococcus sp. | reverse complement strand
TGTAGCCCGCCTGGGTGCGGACCTGCTCATAGGCCTGTGCGGTCATTTGGGGCACCTGCTGGCTGGCCTGCTGCTGGGTCTGCCACTGGCGCTGGGCTTGCTGCACGGCGTGGTCGGTGCGCTCCTTCTGCCACTGATTGGTCAGGCGCACGAACTCCTTGCGGGCGTCCTCGCTGTAGCTGGCCGCTTCCATCAGCTCGTTGAGGCGCTCGATGTTCTCCGGCTTCTCGGCGGGGTCCTGCCATTCCGGCTCCTGCTGCTGGGGTTGCTGGTACTGGGCGGGCACCTGAGGCGGCTGGTTGAGGCGTTCCAGCGCGGCCAGCATCTTGGCGCGGAGGTCGTCACCCTGCGGCTCGTTCTGCTGGGCCTCCGCTTCGGGCTGCGCGTCCTGCTCCTGCGGTGCGTCCTCAAAGTCATCCAGGCTCACGCCCGCCTGTGCGTCCAGCACCAGGGAGTCTGTCGGGTCCACCTGCTCTACAAAGGTCATAGGTCAAATCTGACTTATGGGGCAATTC
>JAUNHF010000208.1:0-1391 GCA_030524065.1 Deinococcus sp. | reverse complement strand
GTGGCACGCCTGAATTAGTCCTCGCTGCGGTGTCGTGCTGCGTTCTGGGCAATCAGGCTGCGGGCATTGTCCAGGCCACGCGCCACGCCGCTCAGGTAGGCCGTGCTCTGCTGACTGTGGGGGCTGGTGGGGTCAAAGTTCTGGCTGGGGGCCATGTGCGCCTTCTGGGCTTCCTCGCTCAGCAGCTCCTCTACCCACTTCAGCGTCTGCCGGTCCAGCCTCACAGCTCACCCTCCGCTCCGGGCATGAGGGGGTTCCCTCCGGGCATGACGGTGGGCGCGGCGTCGCTCTCGCGGGTGGGTGCAGCGCCTTCCGGCTGGCCCTGCGGCTGCATGGGGGCTTGCCCGGCCTGGGCCTGCATCAGCATCATGCTGGCCTGCATCTGCTGCTCTGGAGTCAGCGGGATGAGGCTCTTCACGCGCTCGTCGCGGGTGGGGTCGTCTCCCAGCACTTCCTTGTATTGCGTGAACCCCAGCGACTCCAGGCGAATCCGGGCGGCGGCGTACACCTGCGGCCATGCGCCCGTCTGAATCAGCACCGGCTTCTGCGCGGCCAGCGTCAGGGCAATCTGGAACGCTTCACCACTGGCGGCGGCCACCTGCATCTGGTCGGCCTGGGTGGTCATGCCCTTCGGCTCAAAGCGCAGGGCTTCCAGCTGAACCATGCTGGCTTCTACGCCCTCGGTGCCGTGCTGGAAGTACACCTTGTCGCCCACCTCTTCCACCACGTACTTCAGCCACAGCCGCTTCACGTACTCGGCAAAGCGGGTCAGGTCGCCGCGCAGCACTTTGAGCATCTGGCTTTCGCGGGCGGTGATGTTGGCCTGGCTAAATCGGTGCTCGGTGGCGCTGCGGTAGGTGCTGAGGGGCAGCACGGGGATACTCGCCACGCCGGCCATGCTCTCAATGTCGTTCATGCGGGCGCTCACCGCCATGTTGGCCGGGGCATGGTAGGTAAAGCGCAGGCTCTGCTGCCCTGGCCGGCTGGGGATGGCGTCACCGGGCAAGATGCGAATGGCGCGGCTGCTTCCTTCTTCGCCCTCCTCAGCCTCGCGTTTCATAATCCAGTCGGCGGTGGGGGAGAGGGGGTCATACTCCACGAACGGGGCCACGCTCATGCGGTCGGCTTCGAAAGCCAGGCTAAAGAGCATGTCCTTGCCGTATTGCAGGTCTTTCAAGGTGTCGGCAAAGCTGGGGCAAAAGGTGGTGTTTCCTCCGCGCTGGTGGCGCAGTGCCCAGAACGGGAAGCCGTCTTCCCAGCGCCGCGCTTCCAGGATGACAAAGCCCGTGCGGGCCACAATCAGACGCCACATCTCGCTACTCTTGCCCTCGGCGGGGCGCACGCGGATGTACACCTCCAGCATCTCCACCATGCTGCTGTCACTGCTCAGC
>JAUNHF010000207.1 GCA_030524065.1 Deinococcus sp. | reverse complement strand
TGGAAGTGGCTGAGTCTCTTAAAGCCGCTTGAAGGATTTTCTGGAGCACTACCGGGGAATTGCAATATGATGCAATCTACGCCCGGAAGCTACTTATCGCAAGGACTACAGTAAGGACGCTGATTATCTGGCTCTGGCAGCCCTCAATCGGGAAGGCCAGGCACTGGAATACCTGTACCTGCTTCCCGTTTCAGCGCTCAAGTCCACCATTACACTGCATCCTGAGCAGCTGTTTTGCCCTTACCAGCAGTACCTGTTCAATCTGGTGCCTCTGCGAGCGGCTTGTGCGGCGGCCTGACTCTGGGCTGGGCGTCCTGCTCCGGGTCTGGGCTTACCGGGAGCGCGGACCCCCAGGCTGGCATGGCTCCTAGCAGGCCGTGAACGATACAGGAAAGCCGCTCCATGTCCAGGGTCATCTCCCAGACTGGACGGGGATTCTCAAAGCGCTCAGCGTCTCTTGGGGGCAACCAGGCCCGAACACCCGCTGGCTGAGGATGGCGCAGCCCTGGGTTCATATAGAACTCCACCCGGCCTTCCGCAATGGCCGCACGCCACTGAGGCAGCTGCCGCAGGAACCCATCGGGGTTGCTCAGACTCAGGTCGGGAATATCCAGTGCGGCTCTGCGGCGGGGCGACAGCGGGTCCGGAGCCAAGTCATACACGACTTCTTCCAGCGGCACTGTGGCTATCAAAGTGAGCAGGGTCATCCCCAGCTGCGTGCTCATAGAAGTGCGGTGGTATGCCTTCCTCGGATACTCCCAGGCCCAGCGGACCTGCTCCAGGTTGTCCTGAATACAGAGGGCCACCATGTTCATGTTGATGTGGTGCTGCTGGCGGGGGTCCTGCTCCAGTTTCTTGCGCGGCACGCTCAGTCCTCCGTTCCCAGGCGCAGCCGGTCCACCGGGCTGGCTCGTCTGTGGGCTTCTTTCAGGTCTTCGACCTGCATGACGACATAGTGGTTGGTCATTTCCAGCGTGGTGTGACCCAGAATCCTCTGGAGCGTGAACACGTCTCCCGAATTGCGCAGGTAATTCACCGCGAAGCCGCGCCGAAAGGCATGCGGACTGTACCGTTTGGTACCGGCCGCTCTGCACAGTCGCTCGATGAGCTGCTTAACGGTGTTGCGGTTCATCGGTTCCCCGGTTCTCGACAGAAACAGTGCCGTTTCCTGCGCTTTGGGGCGCTCCTGCTTGAGATACCGGTTGATGTGCCGCAACGCCGTGCGCGAAATGGGCACCATCCGGGAACGCGACCCTTTGGCGCGGCTGATGTCCAGGCGGCCCCCTGGCTGAAGGTCTTCAAGGCGAATCCCGCACAGTTCCGAGGCCCGCACCCCGGTGTCGTACAGCAGCACCAGAATGGCTCTGTCGCGCAGCGGATGGTTGGACTCTCTGGCAGCCGAAAGCAGCAGGCCCATGTCTTCTCTGGTCACCGCCGGAAGGATGTACTTGGGCAGCTTCGGCAGCGAAACCCGGCGCATCGGGGAGCGGTCCAGCACCTCGTCATCTTCTAGCCAGGTGAAGAATGTCTTGAGTGGCCGCAGGCGGGCGTGAGCCCCGCCAGGGTTGAGCGTTCCCCCTACCTCGGCAGCGTAAGCCCGTAGGAGCTGTCTGGTCACACCGCCGACGGTGGTAACTCCCTGTTCAGCAGCGTACTCCGCAAACTTGCCCAAGGCACTACGGTAAGCCGCCAGGGTATTGGGGCTGTGGCCGCGCTGGCGGCCGTAGGCCAGGAAATCCTGGATGTGATGTTGCAGGTCGTTCATGTCTGGACACCTCTTTCCTGGGTTCGGTCCTGGTCTGAAGACCACACGCTTCGGGGTCGAACACCCCACGCTTTGGACACATTGAACCCGGTACAACGTCCAGATTGCCGGTGGGAGAGAAACGAAAAAACCGCGTCCTGTTCAGGTACGCGGCGTTTTCTAGCTTGTGTGGTGCGAATGCCCAGACTTGAACTGGGGACCTCACGCTTATCAGGCGTGCGCTCTAACCAGCTGAGCTACACTCGCAAGCGGAGATAACTTTACCAAGCGCCCATCAGGGTGTCAAGGGCGCGGGCAGGCAGCCATCGGCCTGCTCCTGGGCGGCGGGCCAGGTCATACTCGACCAAGCCGCCGTTTAGACTGGGGAGTGTGAAGCACTGCGACCCCGCCCACACCATTCACCTTGACAAATTGCAGGAATTGCTGCGGACCAGCCAGTGGCCGGAGCTGCGCCAGGAGTTGATGCAGGCTGGCGGCGCCCTGACACCCGACCAGCTGGCCCCCGCCGCCGTGCTGGCACTGCAAGCGGGTCTGCCGGAGCTGGCCGCCGGGTGGGCGGCGCAGGCCGGCGAGGGGCAGCTTGAGGCAGCGGCGCAGCTGCGGCTGGGAGACAGCGCCGCCGCCCTGGCGCGGCTGAGCGGCGACGACCACCGCACCGAGGTGATGCGCGCCCGCGCCGCTTTGCTGGCCGGCGACGCGGTACAGGCGCAGGAACGGGCGGCGGGGGCCCACGCCGGAGCCTTTGAGGCCGGCGACGCCCCCAGCCTGATGGCGGCCATCGCCCTGCTGGGCGAGCTGGAGCTGCGCGGCGCCCTCACCTCGGGCAGCCGCACCGGGCTGCATGCCGCGCTGAACGTGCTGGCCGAGGGACTCAAAATTTCGGAGATTGTGAATGAACCTGCCGACCCGCATGTGCTGGCCCTGATTGCCCTGACCCAGCAGCGGATCAAGGACGGTCCCAAGGCGCAGGCCACCGCTGCCAAAGCGCTGGACCGCTCGCTGGCCTTTAGCCCCAGCGGCGTGCTGGCCCTGACCGTGCTGGGCCGCTGCGAAGAAGCGCAGGGCCAGGCCGAAGCTGGGTCGCTGGCTGGCGGCTGGTGGACCTGGGCCAGGGCTTAACTCTGGCTCAGGGTAGGGTGAGTGGCAAAATCCCATGTTTGCCCAGCGTGGCCTGCAAAGCGGCCGGCTCGTTCAGTTTCAGCCGGGCGCGGGAGCCATGCGCCGCAGCAGTTCCTCGGCAGGTCAGGTCAGCCGGAACGGACTGAGCCCCACGCTGCCGGGCCAGAGCAGCGAACTGATTGAGGGCCCCAGCCTCGCCGGGCAGGTGGGCCAGACAGTTGGTGAAAGTGTGGCTGACTCTGGCGGCAGCGACAGCTTCCAGCACCACTTCACGGAAGCGGTGGGTCAAAGTCCAGATTTCGGGCGGCAAGGCTCCTCCATCAGCCCCACCGTGCGCTTGCCGCTGCCAAGCGGACCAATCAGGTAAAAGAGGTGGCCCCGACCCTCAGACTAAAGAACCGGTCAAAGTGGCCTGTAGGCGCTCTGGCCTGGGCCGCCTAACATGGAGCAATGAAACTCAATTCCCTTTTGATGACTGCCACATTGCCCCTGTTGCTGGCCGGCTGCGGCGGCGGCAACGAAGCCACCGGTGAACTCCAAGACCTGATCAACTCGCGCGACAAGCACCAGGTATCCGAAGCGGCCGGCGTGACCACCTACGACTTTGGCAACACCGAAGTGGCGTCCAAGACCACCATGGAAGCCCGCTCGAAGGACGCCTGGCGGGTGTACCTGGATGGCCCCAAGTTGCAGCCTGAGGACTTCGGCAAGCTGGAACAGGAAACCAGCAATGACAGCAACACCCTGTACCGCATCACTGGCGGCCCATTTGAAGGTGGCCTGCTGCAAAAGTCCGGCAACGGGCAGATCAGCATCGCTTCCGAGGCGTGGGTGACCGGCGGGAACTGACCGGGAGAGCGACAGAAGAGATTTGGTCCCTGAAGTGATTCGGGCGCAGAGCGCGTCGGTCCATCAGCG
>JAUNHF010000206.1 GCA_030524065.1 Deinococcus sp. | reverse complement strand
ATTCTGGAGTGGATCAGGAAACAGAACGACTGAAGATGCAAACCAACCAGACTCTCCGTCACACTCAGGGCATGACCGTCCCAACCTTGCCAGGTGCACCCGCTTTGCCGGCAGGCGTCCAGGTAGCCCTGCTTCACCCTGATCCTCTCACCCTCCTGCTGTGGCGCGACTCCGGGCGGCCACCCACGCCAGGGCTCTGCGAGGACATCGGCGAGGACTGCGGCCTCTACAGCCCTGGCTTTGTCCCTGATCCCCAGCAGCGCCACCCCGGCGCAGTGGTGATCACAGAAGGCTTCACCGGCCAGCTCTGCACCCACGAGTTCAGCTTTCCCGTCCACGGGGACGGCCGCCATCACTTTTTCCACTCACACACCTGCGTCAAGTGCCGGGTCAATGTCGCCACAATCCGGTCCAGACGGGGCCGGCAGATTGGCTGCGAGTACGACGGCTGGAACGTGCGCGCTCACATTTTTCACGCCTGGACAGAACGTGGGCCTGTTCCCGGCAGTCTGGAGGTACAAACGTGGCACTGAAATGGAAGCGCGGCAAAGACTTCGGCTCAGACGGTGAATACCTCACGGCCCAGCATGGTGGCCACACGTACACCATCCAGCGCCGAACCAGCTTCACGCAGGGGAAGTCCAGTCACGACTATCGCCTGTGGCTGCTCAAAGTGGACGGCGAGGTGCCGGACCAAGGGCGCTGGCTCACGGGGCTGAAGGCGGTGAAGGCTCAGGCGGAAGCCTTAAACCTGCAATCCGGGCACTGAACGTCCGAACCTTACCCTAAACCTGCTGCCCGCGCCCCCTTCTGCCCCCCTCTACAGGGGGGCTTTTTACGCCCCCTGCAGGACTCATTCCCTCTCAGGAGACAGAACGACATGCACACCACACACGCCACACCACGCCACGGACAGCGGCGCGGAGGGGACTGATGTTTGTTCCCGCGCTCTCTCCCAACTTTGAACTCGACCACCTGCTGCTGCCCTATGCCGAGCGACTTGCGGACGCCGCCTTGATCTCAGCGGCCGAATGCGGCGAGCGCAGGTTCAGAACACTCCAGGTTCCGCTGTGGCTCGACAGCGGAGGCTTTGCCGCCTTCGCGCCGGGCAGCTGCGTCCGTGAAGAAGGCGGACTCGGCATCCTCAGCCGGCCACACGCCGCAGACCTTTCACCGCAATCGGTCTACGACCTCGCAGAGCAGCTGGGCGCAGCCGCCGAATTTACCCTCGATTTCCCCACCAGAAACGAACAAGACCGCCTCAGACTCTTCCGCCTCGGCGAAGCCAACGCCCTGTGGCGGCTCTCCAGACCCAGAAACCGGCTGATCTACGCCGCCGTACAACCGGGTCAGCCCCTGGGCACCATCCTGGCCGCGCAACCGGACGGCCTGGCACTCGGCGGCCTGGTCCCACTCGCGGGCAACCCTCAGCGCCTCGAACAGGAGATCCGCGCCGTGAGAGCGCAGATGCCTGAACAGATGCCCCTTCACGTGTTCGGACTGGGCAAACCCGACCTGATCAAGCTGGCCTTAAACGCCGGGGCCACGTCCACCGACTCCAGCAGCCCGCAGCGAACCGCCGTCAGCGGCAAAGGGTGGAACCGCTCACCCGTCACCAGCCCCAGTGAACCTGAACGCCTGGAGCTGGCCACCCAGAACCTGCACAGCAGCGTGAACGCTGGAAAAGCATCTTCAGAACAACCTGCAGCAAAGCAGCGAAATCAGCTGCTCACTCTGCCAACCGGCGGCGGCAAAACCTACCGGGCGGGTCAGGCGGCCGGGCGCGCCCTCGAAGCCGGAGGCAAGGTCATCGTTATCGCGCCCACCATCGCCCTGATCGAAGAAATCGCTGAGGACTGGGCGCGGCGCTACCCGCAGTACCAGGTGCAGGCTTACTCACACCGCTCTGCCCACAAGCGTCCCTACCGCTCCGCCCAGATCATCGTAATGAGCGGAGAACGACTCGACCTGGTCACGCGGCGCTGGAAACGGCACTGGGACTGGCTGCCCCACGTCACCCTGGCGGTCATCGACGAATTCCACCTGATCCGCGAGCCCGGACGCGGGCCGGCGCTCGAAGCTGGCCTCATCCGCCTGCACATGCTCAACCCCTTGTGCCGCCTCATGCTGCTCACGGCCACCTGCGGAAATCCAGAAGACATCTGCACCTGGCTGGATGCTGAACACGTTCACTCGGATCACCGGCCCGTCCCACTGGTCTGGAACGCGGTCAAAAGCAGGAACAAAACACAGACTCTCTGGAAGGAACTCGACGCCCAGGACGGAAAGACGCTGGTGTTCGTCCACTCGCGCGCCAGGGCGCAGAGCCTCAGCACAGAAGCCCAGAAGCGGGGATACCAGGCAGCAGCCCCCTGTATCCCGCTTCCCTTGCCTAGCGGCGCAGCGAGGGAGGCAGGAATTTATACTGTCGCTGGTCTCTTCCGCCGCCTACGCCTCCCGCAACTTGCTTCTGGCAAGCATGGTCAAGCGCGGAAATCTCAGTTTTTATTCCTTCCAGTCTTCTTCAGGCCGGATGGAACGCGGGAACCAGCCGGAATATCAGAAGTCTGGAAAGGACACCCTCAATGCGCGAACGATATAAGCAGCAAGGCCGCCTGCTCAGCCGAATCCTGGAAGTAACAGGTCACAACCCCTTAGGGCCCCGGCGGTCACTCGAAGTGATTGCCCGGCTGCACGGCACTGACTGGAATACGCTGAGCAGTCGCCCAGATACGCCCCCACTCACGGAGACCAAAGCCACCGAGCAGCTGCACCTGGCCCTGGCCGAACAGGGCATCCACCTGACAAAGGATGAACTCTCTGACCTGTACAGGCAACTTCTCGGCTTGCCTGACCCTCTGCAAGTCGCCCGTATCCGCCAGCACTTGTTACACCCAGAGCAGCTGGCGGCGGACCACTCCATGAGCCTGCTGCTGGTCGGCCCCATCACCCACAGTCTGGCCGCGCTGGAAGAAGCCGCCAGAGGAACCGGGCTGGACCTGACCCGCTACGCCTGGGGTCAGCCCTGGGGTCGCCACGCGGTATCTGAGCAAATCGTCATCGTGACAGACCTGCCTTACACAGCGAAAGACCGCTGCCTAAAAGTTCACGCTGACGCACTGGCAACAGCGTGCATGATGTTCTCCGGCGAGAAGGACAGCCGGTTCCAGCGCTGCATCATCCTGCTGCCGGAGTGGCCCAAGTGGCGACATAAGACGCTGCACCGGGAATGGCTCAGAGGCCGCTTGCAGGCCTTCGACCTGACCACTTCGCTGCAGGCCGCCAGAGAACAGGAAAAAGCCTTCTGGGCGGGACTTTACACATGAGCCTCATGATCTATTTCACGGAGGACGGCCTGCACATCAGCGGCGGCAATGAACTGCAGCTGACGGTCAAAGGACATACGGGCATCGATATCCTGACTGAAGACGGCAAGATTCACATCACACGTCAGGGACTCATGCAGCCTTTTGGCTTCGGTGAAATGATCCGTATTCCCGCCCGCGAAGGGGGCCTGATGCCGTTTCACCCGTTCAGTGGCGGCGCAAGTATGGCCGACTACGCGGTGTACATCCTCAGCAGGCCGGAATACGAACTGCCAATGAGCCTGAAACGCATCAACGAGCTGGTGGCCGAAAATACCATCCACGGCGGAGCAGCCCGCAATACCGTCCACGCTGCTTTAAGCCGCGATCCCCGCATCTCTCAGCCGGAACGAGGTATGTACACCCTATCGGACCGGGCCTGGGCTGCGCTCGACAGTGAGAAGCCTCTCGCTGATAAACTGAGTTAGTGCCTCCAGCAGATATGACCTACAGAATTGCAACGCATGACCCTGTAAGGGCAAATGAACAAAAACCTCACCACGAATTCGTTG
>JAUNHF010000205.1 GCA_030524065.1 Deinococcus sp. | reverse complement strand
CAAACGCAGCCTTTCGCCTGAGCTTTCCTGGCCTCAGCACAGGGCAGGCGCGGGCACTGGCAGCCAGGCTGCCCGGCAACCTGCGCTACTCGGACGGCGCCTATCTGAGCCGGGCGGCGCAGGACGCGGGCCCCCGCACGCCGCTGCTGGATATCGAACTGGACCTTCCCGCCGCGCCCGAGCTGACCTTACAGCTGCGCACTGCGCCCGGTATGCCCCCCGCAGCTGATAAGGCCCCCGATGCAGGCGCTGATACGGCCACTGGCACCAACACGCCCGAAGGAGAACTGCGCCCATGACCTCTCATCCCCTGCCCCCAGGTTCCGACTCTGACCGCTGCCCAGCAGCCCCGCCGGTCCGCGTGCTGCTGGTGGACGACCACGCCGTGGTGCGCCAGGGCCTGCGCCTCTTTCTGGGCCTGGACCCCAGCCTGGACATCGTGGGCGAGGCGGCCGACGGCGCCGAGGCAGTCGAAGCGGCGGTGCGCCTGAACCCCGATGTGGTGCTGATGGACCTGCTGATGCCGGTGATGGATGGTATCGCCGCCACCGCCGAGATTCGCCGCCGCTGCCCCGCCACCGAGGTGATCGCCCTGACTTCTACCCTAGAAGAGAACAAGGTAAACGGCGCCGTGGCCGCCGGAGCCACCTCTTACCTGCTCAAGGATGCCAGCAGCGACCTGCTGAACGAGGCCATCCACGCGGCGGCACGCGGCGAGGTGCGGCTGCATCCCGAAGCGGCCCGGCGGCTGGTCCGCGATTTCCGCGCTCCCGAAATGCGCGAGCACCTGACCGCCAAGGAGGTAGAAGTGCTTCAGCTGCTGGCGCGTGGGCTCAACAACAGAAGCATCGCTGCGCGGCTGGACATCGGTGAAACCACCGTCAAAACCCATGTCAGCCGCCTGCTGAGCAAGCTGGAACTGGAAAGCCGCACGCAGGCCGCCCTCTACGCCCTGAAAACCGGCCTGGCGAGCCTGGAAGAGCCGCCCTATTGACATGCCGCACGCCAGAAGATTTCCGTCAGCCCCCGTTCATTCGCCTCAGAAACGTCCGTGCTACGTTGCGGCCATGAATAAAGCCGCCAAGGTCCTGCTTCCTCTTTCCGCTGTTGCCGCCGTCGCTGTCGCTACCGTGTCCCCCAGCGCCCAGACTCCGGCACAGAAGGTCGGCTTTGTTGATGTGGACCGTGTGTTCGCCGCTCATCCCCAGGCCAGTGCTGTGAACACCCAGGTCAAAGCCATTGAGCAAAAGGCCAACACCGAGCTGGGCGGCCTGCGCCAGCAGATGATCACCATCGCCGAGAAGGGTGACAAGGCCACCCCCGCCGAGCGCCAGCAGCTGACCCAGCTGGAAACCACCTTCAACTCCAAGTTCCAGGCTTACGGCAAGCAGATTGCCCAGCAGTCGGCTCCTATTGAAACCGCAGTGGACTCTGCCATCTCCAAGGTCGCCAAGGCCAACGGTTACAGCATCGTGATGGACCGCAAGGTGGCCGCTCAGGGCCTGGTGGTCTTTGCCGAAAACGGCAGCGACCTGACCGACGCCGTGCTCAAAGAAGTCAAGTAAGCGCTCAGCGGCTGCGCTGTTCTCCCCCTGCCCTGGGCGGGGATTTTTTTTGGTGCCCCAGACCAGACATCAGCCGCACGGGGGTTGGGGCGCCATGCTTTAACGTGGGGCATGAGCGAAGACTTTCGGGACTCTTCCCTATCCGCACGGGCCACCATCTTTGGGGCGCAGGAGCACCGCATCTTGCAGCGGCTAGAAGCCCTGGACCCCGACCTGATGCGCTATATCCGCGACTTTGCGTACGACACGGTCTATGAGCGCCCCGGCCTGGACCTGAAAACCAAGGAGCTGCTGGCCTGCGCCCTGCTGACCAGCCTGGGCAGCCCCGGCGAACTGAAAACCCACCTGCGCGGCGCCCTGCGGGCCGGCGCCAGCGAGCAGGAGGTGCGCGAAACCTTGCTCTTTTGCGTGCCTTACCTGGGATTTCCACGCGTGGTGGCCGCATTTGCACAGCTGGCCGAGTTGCAGGCGCACCGGAGTGAAGCTTCAGGGCAGGCAGCGGAGTAACAGGCCGGCCCAGTACTTTGCAGAGGTACTCAGGGCATTTGCCAAAAAGAGATTCACCTTTTTGGCGGGCGGAGCGGGTGCAAAAGAGTGGAGCAGTTTTCGGAGTGACGTGCCTGTTGAAAAAGCGTCAGCGGTCACTCCATTCTTCGTCCTGCCCTAAACCCTGACGTTCACGATGGTCACGCCGTGCCCGCCCTGGTTGGCTTCGGCGTCGTGGTAGCTTTCTACCCGCTTGTCGGTCTTGAGGTAATCGCGCAGCAACCGGCGCAGCACGCCCTGGCCCTTGCCGTGGACCACCCGTAGCGGAGTTTCTTTGAGCGCATGCGCCTCGGTAATCGCCTGGCGCAGCTCCTCTTCGGCCTCGGCCACGCCCAAGCCGCGCAGCTGAATTTCCTTGTCGAAGGCCCGCTTGCGGACCGTGCCGGTAAAGCGGGGGCCACCGCCCTTTTGCTTTTCGGGCTGCTTCAGGCGCACGTCACGGCGGCGCACCGATACTTTCATCAGGCCCAGCTGCACCACCAGTTGATCGCCGCGCATTTCCAGCACCTGCCCGGAGGCGCCGTAGGCCGGCACCGTCACGTCGCTGCCCACCTGAATGGGGTCGCCGCGCACTTCCTCCTGCACGCGGGGCCGGGGGCGGGCTTTCTGGGCGGCGTGGCGCAGGCCCTGCAATTCCTGCATCACCCGGGGGCGGGCTTCTACGTCCTGAGCGCGGCGGCGCATCCGGCGCACATTCTCGGCGGCGTCGGCGTACAGGGCCTCGGCTTTCTGGGCGGCTTCGGCCAGCAGCTCATCACGGCGGGTTTCTAGCTCATCACGTTCGCGGCGGGCCCTGTGCAGCGCGGCCTCGGTTTCACGGCGGGCGGCGGTGGCCGCTTCCAACTGCGCGGCCAGCTCACGGCGCTCCTCCTCGATTCCGGCCAGCATCCGCTCCATCAAGTTGGCCTCTGGTCCCAGGACTTCCTCGGCGCGGCTGAGCACGCCAGCCGGCAGGCCCATGCGCCCAGCAATCGCCAGCGCGTAGGAGCGGCCCGGCTGCCCCACCTGCAAGCGGTAGGTGGGCGACAGGGTAGAGACTTCAAAGCCCATGCTGGCGTTTTTCAGGCCCGGCGTTTCCAGCGCAAACAGCTTGAGGGGCGCGAGGTGCGATGTGATGATGCCGCGCGCGTCACGTTCCAGCAGCCCTTCGATGATGGCCTGTGAGAGGGCCGCCCCCTCTTCTGGATCGGTGCCGCTGCCCAGCTCGTCCACCAGAATCAGGGTGTCTGGGCCCGCCTCTTCCAGCACGGCCCGCAGGTGCTTAAGGTGACTGGCAAAAGTACTCAGGCTGGCTTCAATGCTCTGCTCGTCGCCGATGTCCACCAGCACGTCACGCACCACCGGCAGTTCGGCGTGGTCAGCAGCCACGTACATGCCGCACTGGTTCATCAGCACGGCCAGACCCAGCGTCTTGAGGGTCACGGTTTTACCGCCCATGTTGGGGCCGGTGATCAGCAGCAGCCGGGTATCACCCAGGGCAATGTCGTTGGCGACCGCTCCTTCAATCAGCGGGTGCTGGGCCGCGCGCAGATCGTAGACGCCGGCCGGTGACGGCTGGGCGCGGTTCAGGCGCCAGTCGCGGGCCAGCGCGGCCTTGGCAGCAATCAGGTCCAGCTCAGCGATGGTGTCCAGCGTCATGGGCACAGCGGCGTCGCGGGCCAGCAGCCCTGACAGCTCGCTCAGGATGCGGCGCACTTCGGCTTCCTCGTCCAGGCGCAGGCGGGTCAGCTCGTTGTTTAGGCCAGTGACGGCGGCCGGCTCCACAAAATAGGTTTGCCCGGTGGCCGAGGCGTCCA
>JAUNHF010000204.1:2513-3943 GCA_030524065.1 Deinococcus sp. | reverse complement strand
AGGACTTCCTGAACAGCGCTCCCGAATTCGTGATTGTGGACGAGGCGCACGCCAGCGCGGAAGGCGCAGGCCTGGGCACCAAGCGCCACCAGCGGTACCGCCTGCTGGAAGAACTGGCCGCTGACCCCGAGAGGCATCTGCTGTTGGTCACCGCCACGCCGCACAGCGGCAAGGAAGACGCGTTTAGAAGTCTCTTGCGGCTGCTGAATCCTGATTTCGCCAACTTGCCGCTGGACCTTAGCGGTGCTCAGAATGAGCGTGCCCGCGCCACCCTGGCGAGGCACCTGGTGCAGCGGGGCCGCAAGGACATCACTGAGTATTTGCAGGAGGGTACCCCTTTCCCCAGGCGGCATGATGCGGAACTGAAGTACACCCTGCATCCCGACTACGCAGCTCTGTTCGACGACGTGCTGGATTACGCCCGCGAGAGCGTGCAGGTACCCGGCGAAGCCCAGAGCCGTACCCGCATTCGCTGGTGGGCGGCGCTAGGACTGCTACGTGCCCTGGCGAGCAGTCCGCAGGCTGCCGCCGCCACCCTGCGTGAGCGGGCCAGTGGTGAAGGAGAAACCGACGAAGCCGTGATTGACCGCCTGGGCCGCGAGCTGGTCCTGGACCCCGAAGAAGGCGAGGAAGGGGCGCTGGACGTGACCCCAGGAGCACAGGTGGACAGCCAGGAGAGCGAGGCTACCCGTAAACTGCTGCAACTGGCGGAGCGGGCCGACGCCCTGGCCGGACCTAAAGACAACAAATTGAAACTGTTGACCACTCAGGTCAACGAACTGGTGAAGCAGGGCTTCGCGCCTATCGTCTTTTGCCGCTTTATCGCCACTGCTGAGGCGGTCGCAGCTCACCTGGGGAGCGTGCTGAAAGACGCTGAAGTGATGGCCGTCACAGGCCGCCTGACCCCTGACGAGCGGGTGGCCCGCATTGAGGAACTGGCCCAGCACGAGCGGCGCGTGCTGGTGGCAACGGACTGCCTCTCTGAAGGTATCAACCTGCAAAGCGTGTTCAGCGCGGTCATTCACTATGACCTGCCCTGGAACCCTACCCGCCTTGACCAACGTGAAGGGCGGGTAGACCGCTACGGGCAGCTTTCACCAGAAGTGCGGGTGCTCACCATGTATGGCGCAGACAACCGCATCGACACCCTGATTCTGGACGTGCTGGTGCGCAAGCACCGCCTGATTCGGGCCACTTTGGGCACTAGCATTCCCGCCCCCGAAGAAGCCGAGAGCCTGTTGGACGTGCTGCTCAGCCGCGTGCTGGCAACCGACTCGCGCGAAGCCATTCAGCCGCTGCTGTTCGAGGAGGTGCAGGCCTTCGATGTGAAATGGCGTGACGCGGCAGAAAGCGAGAAGAAGTCGCGCAGCCGCTTTGCTCAGAACAGTATCCGCCCTGAAGAGGTTGCAGGAGAACTGGCGGCGGTCCGC
>JAUNHF010000204.1:0-2503 GCA_030524065.1 Deinococcus sp. | reverse complement strand
AGGACTTTGTTCTGGAAGCGCTGGGCACCGCTGGAGTCAGTGTCAGCCCACGCCTGGACGGCAGCTTCGAGGCGGACCCCGCTCAGGCCGACATCAGGGCCGAATTCCGCGACTTTCTGCGCTCGGCTCGGCGCTTTCGTTTCAGTCCGCAGGCGGACAAAGGCGTGGTGCCGCTGGCCCGCAATCACCCGCTGGTTGAGCAGCTCGCCAGTACCGTGCTGGGTCAGGCGCTGGAGGCTCCAGAGGAGGCCGCTGCCAAGCGCGTGGGCGTGATTCGCACTTCCGGCGTGTCCACCCAGACCACCATGCTGCTGCTGCGCCACCGCTTTCACCTGACGGGACGCAAGGGCAACCGGACCTGGCAGACCCTGGCCGAGGAACTGGACCTGCTGGCCTTTGCAGGCCGCGCCGAAGAACCCACCTGGCTCACCGCAGAGGAAACCCGTGCCCTGCTGAGCCTCGCCCCTGAGGGGAACCTTGCCCCAGAGCAGAAGACCGAGCGGCTGACCCGCACGCTCAGCGACCTGCACGGCATGGACGACCTGCTGATGAACCGCGCCCAGGAGCGGGCTGCCGCCCTGCTGGAAGCCCACGAGCGGGTACGCGGAGCTGCCAGGGGTCAGGGCGTGACCTACACGGTGGAACCGCCTGGCTCACCTGACCGCCTGGGCGTGTACCTCTTCTTGCCCATGCCTAAGATTGGAGGCATCCAGTGAGTCCGACTCAGCTTCAACACGTTCAGGTGCATGCCCTGGGCCTGACCGACGATTTTTTGTTGCAACTCTCGGACCGCGCCCAGACCGCCAAGTTGGCAGGCGCAACGCCGGGTAGCTACGATCTGCCGCCCAAAGTCACCCTGGAAGAAGCGGTGCAGGATGCCTGGGACGATGCCCGCAAAGCCTGGGCACGCTACCAGCAGCACGGCACCGATGTCTGGGCGGGGTGGGTACGCCCGCTACTGAAGGTGCTGAATTATTCCTTTGTGGGGGCGGGGGCCGCCAGTGGCAAATATGCCGTGAGCAACCTCGCGGAAACGGGCGACGTGCCGCTGCACTTTACCCGCCAGGCCGACCTGGACCGCGTGACGGACGAAACGGGTGTGCGGGTGAGTCCCCACGGGCTGATGCAGGGCTACCTGAACGCTGAAGAGGAGCACCTCTGGGGCCTGGTCACCAACGGCGAGACCTTGCGGCTGCTGCGTGACAACGCCCAGGTGACGCGGCCCGCTTATGTGGAATTCCAGATAGGCGACATCATGCGGACCGAGGACGCCCGCGCCTTCCGGGTGCTGTGGCTGCTGCTGCACCGCTCGCGCCTGCGTGGGGGCAAGCTGGGGCCGCTGGAAAGCTGGAACGAAGCGAGCAAGGAACTGGGGCAGCGGGCCAACGACACCCTGCGCGACGGGGTCAAGCAGGCGGTGGAAGCCCTGGGCACGGGCTTTCTGCGCCGCAATCCTGAGTTGCTGGAGAAAACCCGCACAGGCGAGCTGCCCCCCGCTGACCTGTACCGCGCCTGCCTGAACACCGTGTACCAGATGGTCTTCCTATTCGTCACCGAAGACCGCGACCTGCTGTTTGCCCGCCGCGAGGACGGTGAATACCTGCCCGACGCTGCCACCCGTGCGCGGGCCGCCCACTACCTCACCCGCACCCTGCGCCAGAAAGCGGGGGCCGTGACGGGCAGCACCCACCACAGCGACGCCTACGAAGCCTGGGAGCAGTTGCTGGGCTACCTCCGCACAGGCTTCGAGCCGCTGGGCCTGCCCGCGCTGGGGAGCCTGCTGTTTCAGCCGACTATGCTGAGTGGCCTCAAGCTCAGCAACGCCGACTTTTACGCTGCTATTAGGGCGCTGAGCGAAATCAGCGTGAACGGCAGCCTGCGCCCCGTGAACTATGCGGGCCTGGACTCCGAGGAACTGGGCAGCATCTACGAAAGCCTGCTGGAACTGGTGCCGCGTATCGAAGTCGGGCCGCGCTTCTCGCTGGCGGTGCTGCCTGGTAACGAGCGCAAGACAACAGGCAGCTACTACACGCCCAGCTCTCTGATTGAGTTGCTGCTGGAATCGGCGCTGGACCCGGTGATAGAGGATGCAGTGCGCGACAAGCTCCCCGAAGATGCCATCGCTGCCCTCAAGAACCTCAAGGTGATTGACCCCGCCTGCGGCAGCGGCCACTTTCTGATTGCCGCTGCCCGCCGCATCGGGGCACGGCTGGCCGAGCTGGAAGAGGAGACGGGCCAGCCTAGCCCCCGTGCCCTGCGCCGCGCCACCCGTACGGTCATCGCGCACTGCATCTATGGCGCGGACATCAACCCGATGGCGATTGAGCTGGCCAAAGTCGCCCTGTGGCTGGAAGCGCAGGACGCAGGCAAGCCGCTGGCCTTCCTGGACCACCGCCTGCGCGTGGGCAACAGCTTACTGGGCACCACGCCAGAGCTGATGAACGCCGAAGACGAGATTCCTGAAAAGGCCCCCAAAAATAAGCCTGTGATTCCTGCCGTCCGT
>JAUNHF010000203.1 GCA_030524065.1 Deinococcus sp. | reverse complement strand
CAGGGCGAACAGTGGCAAAGCAAACGGCCAGATCACTCTTCAGGGCATCTGGCCGGGGGGGAGAAAAAAGCTTTAGCTCTGGCGGGTGTCCATCAGCTCTACATCAAACAGCAGCGTGGCGCCGCCGGGAATCACGCCGGGAATGCCACGCGGGCCATAGGCGAGGTCGCTGGGAATGGTCAGGCGGGCTTTGTCGCCCACGCGCAGGCCCTGGATGCCCTGGTCCCAGCCCTGAATGACCTGACCGCCGCCCAGCACGAACGAAATCGGCTCGCCACGGTCACGGCTGGAATCAAACTTCTGGCCGTTTTCGAGGGTGCCGGTGTAGTGCACGCTGACCAGGTGTCCTTTTTCGGCCACGGCGCCGGTGCCTTCTTGATACTTCTCAACCTTGAGTTCACTCATACCCGACAGAGTAGCGGCCAGGGCGCTTTCCAGCCAAAAGAGCTGAACAAGCTCTAAACTTCGGCCCATGCCGCCCATCCCTCCTGCCCCGTCTCCCCTGCCAGCCCAGCAGTCCTTCTGGCAGGAGAATTGGCCCTGGCTGCTGGGCACACTGGCGCTGTGGTTGGCGCTGACCTTTGGGGCGTCGCTGGCGCGGGTCAGCGGCGATTCCATGAACCCCACCCTCCGCAGCGGCGACTTGCTGCTGCTGCTGAAATACCCGCGCTGGCTGGACCGCAACTTTCCCCAGCGCGGCCAAGTCGTGGTGTTCCGGGGACCGCCGGACAGCCCCTACGCCTATGCCACCCGTTCGCTGCTGGGCTGGGAGTACCGCACCCGCCCGGTCCACGTCAAGCGGGTGCTGGCCCTTCCCGGTGACCGGGTAGAACTGCGCGGCGGCCAAGTGTGGGTCAACGGACAAGCGCTGGCCGAAAGCTACGTCTCGGACGGGTGGATAGACGCGCAGGCGCCGCGTACACTGGCCCCCGGCGAACTGTGGGTGATGGGCGACAACCGCCGCATCGGCAGCAGCCTGGATTCGCGTGCTTATGGCCCCGTACGCGTGCAAGACGTGGTGGGCGAGGTGCCCCGCCGGCTGTGGCCCCAGCCCGGTCCCTTGCCCTAAGAGCTTCGCCCTGCCTACGCTGCGCGGAAAGCGGAAGAACTCCGGGGCAAACCACGCAAGATTCACGCCTGCATCAGCCTCACATCAGGCTGAACCAATCGAATGCTCATGCACCGTTGCTACGGTTGCAGGTATGAACTTCAAGCCTCAAATTGCCCTTGCCACGGCCGCCGCCGTGATGCTGGCCGCGCCCGCTTCTGCCCAGCAGTACGTGACCTACACCGAAAACGCCCTGCCCTACACGGTCAGCTTGCCCGCCGACTGGTATGGCCTACAGATGAAAGGCCCCGCTGGCGTGAACCTGACCTCGGCGCAAAAAGCCCCCTTCCTGCCCCTGATCCGCCTCACTTACATCCCCAAGACTGACGCTGTGAATACCCTGCCCAAGGCCGTCGCCGCCTTTGAAAAAGAACTGAGCAACAATGGCAGCATCACCCTCAAGCGCCTGGGCAACAAGGACGCCAAGTACGGCAACATCGCCGGCAAAGAAATGGAATACTCGCTGACTGGCGGCGGCAACGAGCTGCGCGTGCGCCTGTGGATGGGTCTGGGCGCCAAGAATGTCTACGCCTTCCAGCTGATGGACAAGCCCGCCACCTACGCGGCCAACCGCGATAAGACCTTCGGCCCCATCCTGAACTCGGTCAAGTTCAAGTAAGCCAGCCTCAGCAGGAGCGCTCCCCCTTCGCCGGGGAGCGCTTTTTGCGCTTCTGGCCCCGTGGGCAGGCCAGGTGAGAAGCGGGCTAGCGCCGCAGCCACAGCCAGGCGGCCGCCGCTGCGCCCAGGCCACCCAGCACCAAGGTCCGCAGGGGGTCAGGGGCACCGGCAGTGCGGCGCTCGGTAGGCACCGGATGCGACAGGTACCAGCCACGCGGGGGCCGGGCCTCTGCGTCAAAGGCGCGGGCCAGGGCGTACAGTTCGCGGCGCAGCGGCTCGCCGGACATCGGGTGGCCGTGCCCGGTCGCAGCCAGCTCGGGGTTCAGCGCGGCCAGCTTCCGCACCGAGGCGCGGGCTTCTTCCCAGTTGGGCGTGTAGTAAGGAGGCGGGCCTTCCACCTGCATGGGGGCGTTCAGCAGGGCGCCGCTAACCGTCTGCTGCGGGGTGGTCACGAAGGCGTCCCCCACCACCAGGGTGCGGTCGGCCTCGCGCCACAGCGACACGTGACCGGGGGTGTGGCCCGGCGTATGCAGCCAGCTCCAGCCGGCGACGTGCGGCACGCGCTCTGCCGGCAATTCCCGCACCTGCGGGCGAAAGTCGAACGGGCCGGGCAAGAAGGCCGGCGACAGCAGGCTCATCACGCCGCCCACGCTGGGGTCGGGGAACGGGTAGGCGGCCTCGCCGGTCAGATACGGCACTTCCAACCCGTGGGCATAAACCGGCACCGGCCAGTGGCGCAGCAGGTCGCTTAAGGCCCCCACATGGTCGAAATGGCCGTGCGTCATCACGATGGCCGCCGGAGCCTTGGTGCCGTGAATCTCACGGGCGGCCCGCAGGATCAGGTCGGCTGTGCCGGGCATGCCAGCGTCAACCAGCACCCACGCGCCGCCGGGCGCGCCCAGCAGAAATACGTTGACCATCGGCAGCCGCACCCGGAAAAGGTCGCGGCGCAGCGCCTGAAGACCGCCGAAGCTGGACACAGCAGGCACCCCAGGGGGCGGGTCGGACAGATGAAAAGAGACTTCCATAGCCCACGCTAGGGGCCAGCCCCACCCGCCGAATGGGTGAGGGGCCGCAGTCCAAAGTTTGCCGCAAGGCGCGGCGCGGAATTCTTCACAGGCGGCACGGGCCTTCCAGCGCTGCCAGAACCTTCAGCGCAGGCGGCGGGCCTCGATAAAGTCCAGCACCTGCCCCCGCGTGTCGCCCAGCCAGCTCAGCGGACGGGCCAGCGCAGCGGCGATGGTGACGTGGTTCACGCCCCTTATCACGCGGCGCTCGACCGGCACCCCAGCTGCCTGAAGCGCCCGCTCCATATTCAGGGCGTTTTGGGGATGGACGGTGGTGTCGTTCTCGGCCACCAGCAGCAGGTGTGCGGGCGCGTCCCGGCGCACGTGGCGGTCGGGCATAATCTCGTCGGGCAGGCCGCCTTCGGGGAAAGCTTCGCGGCTGGAATAGTCGCGGAAATCGTAGGAATACGGCCCCGCCAGCCCGATCACCCCGCGCACCGCCAACACCGGCACGCCGGCCTCACGCAGCCAGCGCTCATTGACTACTGCCTCTACGGCATTAAAAGCCCCCGCCGAGTGGCCCATCACGAACAGGTTATCGGGGTTGCCGCCGTACTGCGCGGCCCGCGAACGCAAAAAAGCCAGCGCCTGGGCACTGTCCTGCACGTAGCTGGGGTAGCGGAACTGCGGCGCCAGGCGGTAATTCATCACGCCCACCACGTAGCCGGCCCGCGCCAGGCTTTCGCCTGCGAAGCGGTATTCGGACTTCTCGCCGCTGTTCCAGCTGCCGCCGTGTATAAACAGCACGGTGGGCGCATTGTTGGCACCCTGCGGCGCGTAGATGTCCAGCCGCTGCCGGGCGCCCTCACCGTAGGTCAGGTCCGTCTGCACGGTCAGCCCGCTGGTCGAAATCAGGCGGTTGAGGTTCTGCTGGGCACTCTGGGCCGCGCAACTGCTCAGGGCAGCCGTGAGCGCCAGTGCGCCCGCAGTGAGCAGCGCCGCACGGCGAAAAGAGGGAGAGGTCATGGCAGGTATGATTGACCCTCAGCGGCTGGAGCAAGGTGAGCGGCCTTCCGCTCTACAAAGAGGCCGCCGCTACCGTTCACTTCGGCACAAGGTGACCGCAGCTCCTGCCGTGACGGCCACCAAGCCGCCGCCCTCGCCGCAGCGCCGCCGCCCTTATCTCAGTCCTCGTTCGCCAGCACGGCCAGGAAGGCTTCCTGC
>JAUNHF010000202.1 GCA_030524065.1 Deinococcus sp. | reverse complement strand
ATTGCCGGGGTTGATGCGGTACTTGGCAAGCAGCCGGGCGGCTTCCGGGTACTCACGCAGCAGCTGGTGGCCGTTGTAATGAAAGTCGCCCACAATCGGCACGCTGATGCCCAGGTCCGAGAGCCGCGCCACGATTTCGGGCAGTGCCGCCGCCGCTTCGCCGTTGTTCACGGTCACGCGGACCACCTCGGACCCGGCGCGGGCCAGCTGCGCCACCTGCATGGCGGTGGCTTCGGCGTCGGCGGTGTGGGTGTTGGTCATGCTCTGCACCACGATGGGGTGGTCTGAGCCCATCTTCACCCCGCCCACGTCCACACTTACCGTCCGGCGGCGTGGAATGGCAGCGAAGGCAGGCAGGGCAGTGGATTCTGCACCCTGCACATCCAGTTGTGGCAGCGACTCGAAACTCATGGGTCCAGTGTACGGCGTGCGCTCAGCCTTCTTCGGGAACCACCACCCACTCCCAGCGCGGCAGCCCCTCGCAGAGAATTTCCACCATCACCGATTCGGAGGCGATGAACAGGTGACGGTAGCGCGGGCGGGAGCGTTCCAGTTCGGCCTGCTGACGCTTGTTCTCTTCGATTTGCCGCTGCGCTTCGGCCCACTGCTCAGGCGTGGGTTCCTCTGCGCCACTCCAGAAAAAGGCCGCGTCCGACAGGCTGCCCTGCCACTGGGGTGAATGATAGCGGCCCGTCGGCGGTTCCCAGTGCCTTTTGTTCTGTTCCCAGGTGTCGGGGTGCACCTGTACAGGCCCACCGACACTGGAGGTCGGAAAAACACCAAAGCGGGGATTGTCTTCCAGCAGCTCTGTGATCCAGGGATTAGGGTCATTCACCACTTCATGCAGGAAGCGGTGAGGCGTGTCAGGCAGCCCACTGTAGGCGTCACCGTAAGGCCCAGAATATTCCTCAAGATACGTCTCTACAGCGAAAATCTGATTGCTGTGCGAGACGCTGTAGCCGCCTTTACTCAAGCCGCCGCTGTGCTCCTTGGACCAGTGTTCCCAACTCAGCCTTAGCACCCGGTTATGTTTGGCTGGATGCGGCCAAGTTCCGTCTTCGGCCACCTGCGCCGTCTGAAAATATTCGTCAGCGATCTCTACGACTAGTGCAGGCTCGGCCACAAGCGACTCGTCCGGCCAGGCGGCCCACTGGTACTGCGCGAAGCGTTCACGTCTGCCCATGCCCCAGCTTACACGCCAGGCGAAAGCCCCAGCGGGCAGCCGGGGCCTATACCGAAACGGCGAGTTTCAGCGTTCGGCTGCTTGCAACTCCGCCGCCGTCACCGTATTCGCCATCAGCTGCGCCACGGTCAGCAGGCCCACGCCGCCCGGCACCGGGGTCAGACCGCCGGCCACGCCGGCCACGTCCGGGTGTACGTCGCCCACAATCTTGCCCTTACCCTCTACCTCGGTGCGGTTGATACCCACGTCAATCACGGTGGCGCCCGGCTTCACCATCTCCGGCGTGATGAAGTGCGGGCGCCCCACCGCGACCACCAGCAGGTCGGCTTCACGGGTCACGGCGCCCAGGTCGGCGGTGCGGCTGTGGGCGATGGTCACGGTGGCGTCGCGGGCCAGCAGCATGGCAGCCATCGGGCGGCCCACAATTTCGCTGCGGCCCACCACCACGGCCCGCTGTCCGGCCACCGGAACCCCGTAAAAGTCCAGCAGTTCCAGAATCCCGGCGGGCGTGCAGGGGTTCAGCGGGGCACGCCCGGCCCACATCTGCGCTGCGTTGTAGGGGTGAAAGCCGTCCACGTCCTTGGCCGGGTCTACCGCCAGCAGCACCGCTTCCTCGGCAATGTGCGCGGGCAGCGGCAACTGCACCAGAATGCCGCTCACGTCCGGGTCAGCGTTCAGGCGGGTCAGCAGGGCCAGCAGCTCCGCTTCGGTGGTGCTTTCCGGCAGGGCGTGAACCTCGCTCTCAATCCCCACCTCGTGCGCCTTCTTGTCCTTGGAGCGCACATAGCTCACACTGGCCGGGTCGTCGCCCACCCGCACCAGCGCCAGCCGGGGCGGGTGCCCCAGAGCCTGAACGCGCTGCGCCACGCGGGCCAGCAGGGCGTGTGCAACGGGGCGGCCAGCCAGATGCTGCGCACTCACCGCATCAGTCCTGTTCTGCTGGGGCGTCGGCGGCGGGGCGTTCCTGCGCCTGCTCTTCCAGCGAGCGGCTCAGCGTGCCCAGCACCCCATTCACAAAGCGGCCCGAGTCCTCGCCGCCAAATTTGCGGGCAATACGCACTGCGCTCTCGATCACGGGTGGGTGCGGCTCTGGCGTAAACATCATCTCGTACGCGGCCAGGCGCAGGATATTTAGATCCGTCTGGGCCATCTGCTCAAAAGACCAGCCCCGAATGGTGCGGTGCAGCACGCCCTGCACCTCGTCCCAGTGCGTGTCCAGGCCCTCGGCCAGCGACCGGGCAAAGGCCACCGCTTCGGGGGTCAGCGGCGTGAGGGTTTCATCGCCCTCGTGCATCTGCGAGGCAGTCCGCATAAAGACCTGCTCCAATGGCAATTCGCCGCGCTCCGACTCGAACAGGGCGCGAAAAGCAAATTCACGGGCGGCGCGGCGGCTGCCGCTGGGCGCCGCTGCCCGCTCACGGCGGCGGGTCAAGAGCCTGCTCCCTGCTGGCTGCGGGTTCCTGCCACGGCCCCAGGCGCAGCGGGCAGCGATACGCCCAGCACCGAAACGTTCACCGCGTCAACCTGGCAGCCGCACATCAGTTCCAGGTTCTCGGCCACCGAGCGCTGGGCGCGGGCCGCCAAATCCAGCAGGTTCTGGCCGTAGTCCACGTTCAGTCCCAGGTCTACAGCGATGCTGCGGCCGCTTTGGGTCAGGCGCAGGGCGCGGGGCAGCCGGGCGGCCTCGCTTTCTTTAAGAACCTCACCCACCGGGCTGGGGGCAGGAGCGATGCACAAACCGTCAATATCTTCTACGGCCGCTATGACGATGTCACGCATCACGTTTTTGTTGATGTTCAGTTCCATACAGCTCCATCTTAGTGCCTGCGTCTCAGGGCTTACGTTTTAGGCTTGCGGTCCACTGGCCCCTGGGCAGGGCGACCGGTAGATGCCACACCAGACCCTACCCATACCCTAGGCGGCACCGGCCGGGGCGGGCTGAATATTTACGCAGTTTTCACAATGGTGTATTGTGTGCGGGTCAGTGAATTTGTCAGTGTGCTCCGTGTCCCGCGTTCCACCTTGCCCACTGGGGGTGCCGTGTGGGCGGGGCTCTTTTGGCCCATTTTACCGCCCAGGACCGCCAGGAGCGCACACCGGAAAGGTGCCGCGCCGTGAGTTATGCTACGTCGCAAGAACATCAATCATCACTGAAATGAGTCTGTCTGGCAGCAGCGCAGGCTCAACAAGCACCATTTTTTCATTTTCCGTTTGGCACCCTGCGCCCGCAGTTGCCCCTCCCCCGGCCGGTCACCTGACCCCTTCCCCCCTCTAGGAGCTGAAATGTTCAACTTGATTGTCAAGCGCCTGGTTCAGATCCCTGTCATCATGCTGGTTCTCTCCATGCTGGTGCTGGGGCTGACCATGCTGCTGACGCCGGTACAACGCGCCCAGGGCTATGTACGCAACGAACAGCAAGCGGCCCGCATCGACGAGATCATCCGCGAACGCGGGCTGGACCAGCCTTTTTTCACGCAGTACTGGAACTGGCTGCAAAGCACGCTCCAGGGCGACCTGGGCTTTTCCAAATCGGTCGGCGAGCCAGTGCTGGACGCCATCCTGACCCGCCTGCCCAACACCATCGAGCTGACCCTCTACGCTTTTATTCCCATCCTGCTGCTGGGCGTGTGGCTGGGAACGCTGTCGGCCCTAAGAAAAGACAAACTGGTGGACCAGATTATCCGCGTGCTGGTGGTGCTGGCCTTTTCACTGCCGACCTTCGTGCTGGGCATCGTGCTGCTGGCCGTGTTTTACGGCTACCTGGGCGTTGCTCCTGGTCCGG
>JAUNHF010000201.1 GCA_030524065.1 Deinococcus sp. | reverse complement strand
CACAGACGCGCCGGGCCTGGGGCTGCTGGACCTCAGCACCACCTGGGCCACCGAGAAGATCACCCGTGAAACCGCGCTGACCGACCCGGAAACGGGCCACCGCCTGCGCGGCTACGAAATCCATCACGGACAGACCACGGCGGGCGCGGGCGTGCAGACGCTGGTCCCTGAATTGCTGTGGCGGCAGGGCAACGTGCGCGGCACCTACCTGCACGGCCTGCTGGAAAATCCAGCCTATCTGGAGCAGTTCTTGGGCTGGGCGGGCCTCCCCGCGCCTGCTGGCCTAGACAGCCTGGACGCCTGCCTGGACGCCATCGCCGCGCAGGTGCAGTCTGCGCTGGACTGGCCCAGAATAGTAGGGTGGCTGACATGAGCGAGCTGTATTTCGTGACCGGCGGCGCCCGCAGCGGCAAAAGCTCCTTTGCCGAGCGCCTGGCGGCAGAGCGCGGCGGGCCGGTGACCTACCTCGCCACGGCCCAGGCGTTTGACGGCGAGATGAGAGAGCGCATCGCCCGTCACCGCGCGGACCGCCCGGCCGGGTGGCCCACCGTGGAAGAACCGCTGGACGTCCCGGCGGCCCTGACCTCAGCTCCGCCGGGGACGGTGGTGCTGGACTGCCTTAGCCTGTGGGTGAGCAACCTGATGCTGGCCGATTGGTCCGATGGGGCCGTGCTGGACGCTGCGGCCGAGCTGCTGACTGCTGCCCGCCGCCGGGAAGGTCTGACGGTCCTGGTCACCAACGAGGTCGGCTTTGGTATCGTCCCTGACAACGCCCTGGCCCGGCGCTACCGCGATCTGCTGGGCTGGGTCAACCAGCGCTGCGCCGCCAAAAGTGACCGGGCCTGGCTGCTGGTCAGTGGCCTGCCGCTGGCCCTGAAAGTGCCCCCAGCACAGACAGACGACCTCCCGACCCCTCCTCCCCACAGGATACTATGATGAGCGAATTACAAAATCTAATCAGCCGCATCCAACCCCCCGATTCTGCCGCCATGCAGCAAGCTACCCTGCGGCAAACCCAGCTCACCAAGCCCGCCGGTGCTCTGGGCGACCTGGAACCCCTCTCCATCCGGCTGGCCGGTGTCTTTGGCAGTGAGCGGCCAGCCCCACAGGGGGCTGCTGTGCTGGTTGCCGCCGCCGACCACGGAGTTGCGCAGGAGGGGGTCAGCGCTTACCCGCCGGAAGTGACTCCTGCCATGGTGATGAACTTCCTGGCCGGCACGCCCGCAGGCCAGGGGGGCGCCGCCGTAAACGCCATCGCCCGCACGGTGGGAGCACAGGTCTACGTGATGGACGCCGGAGTCAATGCGGAGCTGCCGCCTCATCCGGCCCTACGCCGGGCGGCGCTGTATCAGGGAGAGCAGCGGCGCGGGACACGCAATCTGCGGCTGGAAGCGGCCATGACCGCGCAGGAAACCCAATCACTGATTCTGGCCGGCGCCGCCCTGGCCCGCGAAGCGATCAGCGCCGGGGCCGACTTTATCGTGCCGGGCGAGATGGGCATCGGGAACACCACCCCAGCGGCCGTCATCACTGCGCGGCTCCTGGGGCTGGACGCCGCCGAAGTCACCGGGCGCGGCACCGGCGTGGACGACGCCCGTCTGGCCCACAAGGTGCACGTGGTGCGTGAGGCCCTGGCCCGCACCTCAGTCACTGAGCCGCTGGAGGTGCTGGCCGAGTTCGGTGGAGTTGAAATTGCCGCCATGTTGGGCATGATGCTTGAAGCGGCGGCCCAGCGCCGCGCCATCGTGCTGGACGGATTCGTAGAGGGCAGCGCCGCCCAGGTGGGCACCGCCCTGTGCCCAGCCCTGCGTGAGTACCTGTTCCCCGCCGGCCACTGCGCCGAGCGTGGGCACGCGGCGCAGCTCGCCCACCTGGGCCTCAGGCCTATGTTTGACCTGGGCCTGCGCTTGGGCGAAGGCAGCGGCGGGGTGCTGGCGCTGCCGCTGCTGCGAGCGGCGGCGGCCACTCTGCGGGAGATGCGGACCTTTGAGGAAGCCGGGGTGCCGAGCTGAGGGCCGCTCACCTGGCTCTGGCATTCCTGACCGCTGTGCCGCTGCCCCCGGTAGAGGTGCGCCCCGGCGACTTCGCCCGCGCCAGTGCCTATTATCCGCTGGCCGGGTATCTGGTCGGTGGGCTGGCCGCGCTCACGCTGTGGCTGACCGGGCCATTGCCGGATGGGGTGGGGGCTGCCCTCACCCTGGGTCTGTGGCTGGGCTTGACCGGCTGGCTGCACTTTGCCGGCCTGGTAGACAGCGCCGACGCCCTGCTTGCCATGAAGTCACCGGCCCAGCGTCTGGACATCCTCAGGGACGTGCATGTGGGCGCTTTCGGGCTGGGCAGCGGGGTGCTGTACCTGCTCACCTTCTGGAGCCTGCTGTCGGCGGGATTGCCGCTATACGCACCGCTGGCGGCGGCAGCGGTGGCACGGGCGCTGGTGCTGGTGCCCATGAACCTCTATCCGGCCGCCCGCGCTGAGTCGCTGGGGGCCCGCTCACGTGAAGGCCGCGTTTTGCCGGCCCTGCTGCTGGCTGCCCCGGTGCTGCTGTGGCCGGGGGTGTGGGGGGGAGCCCTGCTGGCGCTGGCTCTGACCCTGCTGACCGCACGCTGGACAGCGGGCCGCCTGGGCGGGGGCCTGAGCGGCGACAGTTATGGCCTGCTGATCAGCGTCGCTGAACTGGGGGCGCTGCTGGGGCTCCTCCTGGCTCTGGGCCACTGAAGGTGAGCGGGCACGGCGCAGTACCCGCCAGACGTCACGGTGATGTCTGGGCCAGCCCTGCTAGAGTGACCGTCTGCGACTCTCTGAAAGGCTCGCCCCCTGCGCTACCGAGGCCAGAAAGGACTGTCCCCCTTGATTAATGACCAGTTTGGCCGTCCCCTACGCGACCTGCGAATTTCGGTGACCGACCGCTGCAACCTGCGCTGCACCTACTGCATGCCTGCCGAGGTGTTTGGGCCCGACTACGCGTTTTTGCCCCAGAGCGAACTGCTCTCCTTTGAAGAGATTGAGCGGGTCAGCCGCGTGATGGTGGGCCTGGGCGTACAGAAACTGCGGCTGACCGGGGGAGAGCCGCTGCTGCGCCGTGAACTGCCGGTCCTGGTCGGGCGCCTGGCGCAGATTGCTGGCGTGCAGGACATTGCCATGACCACCAACGGCTTGCTGCTGCCCCGTTTTGCCGCCGACCTGAAAGCGGCGGGCTTGCAGCGCGTGACGGTCAGCCTGGACGCACTGGACGCACAGACCTTCGGGGAAATGAACGGCCTGGGGGTCTCGCCGCAGCGGGTACTGGCCGGGATGGACGCCGCTCTCAGCGCCGGTCTGGGCGTCAAGCTGAACACGGTGGTCAAGCGCGGAGTCAATGACGCCGCCCTGGCTGAGTTCTGGCGTGAGCTGCGCGGCAAGGCCATGGTCCGCTTTATTGAGTTTATGGACGTGGGCAACCACAACGGCTGGAACCTGGGCCATGTGGTGCCGTCGGCTGAAGTGCTGGAGCGCCTGGCTGGGCAAGACCTGACCTTTACGCCGCTTGCGCCGCGCACGCCCGGCGAGGTCGCCAGCCGTTTCGTCTCCAGCGATGGGCACGAGGTGGGCCTGATTTCCAGCGTGACGGCGCCTTTTTGCGGTGACTGCTCACGTCTGAGGCTGTCGGCTACCGGAAGCCTGTACACCTGCTTGTTTGCCGCAGAAGGGTACGACCTCAGGGCACCGTTGCGGGTGGGCGAGAGCGACGCTCAGCTGCGTGACCGCGTTGCCGCTTTGTGGCGGGCGCGGCGGGACCGTTACTCGGAGGAGCGCGGTGAACAGACCGCCGGGCGTCCCCGCATTGAGATGAGCTTTATTGGGGGCTGAGAGCGGTGGCACTGCCAGCAATGGGAGCGCATTAGGCTAACCTTGCTGCTGACACTAACTGCGGACTGTGAGAGAACGTCTGCTCTACAGGAAGTGCCGATGGTGACGGGCGCACTTAGCCCTTTGACTGGCACCGTATCTTTAT
>JAUNHF010000200.1 GCA_030524065.1 Deinococcus sp. | reverse complement strand
TGCGTACTTTTGCTTGCCGCTGCCCGCAGTAAAATCCCTCTTTGTGACTGCCCAGACCGACGCGCCCAACCTTGCCCGCCTGCTGCCCAAAGCTCCGCCCGGCAATCTCTTGCTGCTGCCGCAGGTGGCCCGCGCCGCGCTGTTTGCCGCGCATCAGGGGCCAGCGGTGCTGCTGACCACGCCGGAGCGGGCGGCGCTGTACGCCTCGGCGGGGGCACTGGGCGCACCGGTCAGCGTGAATCCGGGCCTGGGCGACTGGGACACCCGCTGCGAGCATGTGGTGCTGGACGTGAACACCGCGCTGGACCTGTTTCCCGCTGACCCCGCCGCGCACGCGCTGAGTCTGGCCGTGGGCCGCGAATACGCCCGCGAAGACCTGCTCAAGCGCCTGGAAGCCCTGGGCTACGGGCGCGGCGAGGAACCGGGCTACGAGCTGCACGGCGACGCGCTGGAACTGCGCCTTGGCCCCGGCATGGGGCTGCCCAAAGACGCCGACGAGCTGTGGATTCGCGCCGAGTTCTTTGGCGACGAATTGGACACCCTGCGCCGCCTGGAGCCGGGCGGGCTGAGCGGCGAGAAAATCGAGCGCTTTACCCTGGAGCCGTCGGACGAGTATCTGAGCGAAGTGAAGTGGGATTCCACCCGCTTGGAGCAGCTGCCGGGCCGCATTTTTCTGGACGCGCCGGAGTTCTACGCCTCCAGCCTGGGCGTGCTGACCGACACCCTCTGGGCCAAAGTGCAGGGGCGCGAAGTCACGTCGTTTGGCCGCGTTCCTTCCGCATTCCTGGACCTGCCCGACCTGGACACCGGCCTGCAAACCCTGCCCTTTTACCGCGCCCGCCTCAGCGACCTGGAACGGGACATCAAGGAGTGGCGGGGGGCGGGCTACCGCATCTTTTTGCTGGTGCGGCACGACCGCACCGCCGAGTATCTGGCCGGGCGGCTGCTGGGCGAGGGGCCGGACGACAGCAGCGTGGAGGTGCCCTGGCTGAACCTGCCGCGTGTGCGCGAAGGCGAGCTGGGCTTCCTGCGGGCGCTGGGCGAGGGCGGCTTCGTCATTCCCGAATACAACGCGGTGGTGCTGACCGAAGACCTGATCTACGGATTTCAGGGGGGCTCGGCGCTGCGCGGCAAAAAGATGGCGGGCAAGCCCGTGACCGACGCGCTGGGGCTACACACCGGCGACTACCTGATTCATCCAGAGCACGGCATCGGGCAGTTCCTGGGCCTAGAGACACGCACCGTGCTGGGCGTGACCCGCGACTACCTCAATCTGGAATACCGGGGCGGCTCACGCCTGAGCGTGCCCATCGAGCAGCTTTCGCTGCTGCGCCGGCACCCCGGCACCACCGACGACCCGCCGCGCCTGAGCAGCTTTGACAAAAAAGACTGGAGCAAGGCCAAAGCGCGGGCGCAGAAAAACGCCGAGGAGGTGGCGGCCCGGCTGCTGGTGCAGTACGCCGCCCGGCAGGTCACGCCCGGCACCGCCTTTCCGCCGCAGCCGGAGTGGGATGAGCAGATTGAGCAGAATTTTGCCTATGAGCTGACCGCGGACCAGCGCACCTCGCTGCGGGAAACCCTGCGCGACCTGGAACGGGCCAACCCCGCCGACCGCCTGATTTCGGGCGACGTGGGCTTTGGCAAGACCGAAGTGGCGCTGCGGGCCGCTCACCGGGTGGTGGGTCACGGGTATCAGGTGGCGATGCTGGTGCCCACCACCCTGCTGGCCGATCAGCATCTTCAGACTTTCCGTGAGCGCCTGAAAGGACTGCCCGTGCGGGTCGAGGGCCTGAGCCGCTTTACCACCGACAAGGAAGCCCGCGAAATCCTGAACGGTGTCGGGGCCGGCAAGGTGGACATCCTGATCGGCACCCACCGCCTGCTGAGCGGCGATATCGAATTCAGGAACCTGGGGCTGATCATCGTGGACGAAGAACACCGTTTCGGGGTGGGCCAAAAGGAAAAGCTGCGCTCGTTGCGGGGGCTGCCGGCCTCGGCGGACAGCATCAAGCCGTCGCAGGGCAAGCTGGAGCTGCCCGAAGGGGCAAGGGCCGTAGATACCCTGTCGCTGTCGGCCACACCGATTCCGCGCACCCTGTACATGAGCATGGTGGGCCTGCGCGACATGTCCAGCATCCAGACCCCCCCCCAGGGCCGCAAGCCGATTCAGACCATCCTGACGCCGTTTGACCCGGTTACGGTGCGCGACGCCATCGTCAGTGAAATCGAGCGCGGCGGCAAGGTGTTTTATATCCATGACCGCATCGCCAGCATCGGGGCACGCAGCCTGTATCTGCGCTCGCTGGTGCCCGAGGCCCGCATCGGCGTGGCGCACGGGCGCATGAACGAAGAAGAGCTGGAAGAGATCATGAAAGGCTTTGAGGACGGCGCCTTTGACGTACTGGTGTCCACCACCATCGTGGAGACAGGCCTGGACATCCCCGAGGCCAATACCATCCTGATCGAGCGGGCCGACCGCCTGGGCCTGGCGCAGCTGTACCAGCTCCGGGGGCGGGTGGGGCGCCGCGCCCAGACCGCTTACGCCTATTTGTTCTACCCGCCGCGTATGACCGAGAACGCGCAGCGCCGGCTGTGGGCGATTGCGGACCTGCAAGACCTGGGCTCCGGGCACCTGCTGGCCGAAAAAGACATGGAGATTCGCGGTGTGGGCAACATTCTGGGCGAGGAGCAGCACGGGCAGGTGCAGGCGGTGAGCATTGACGTGTACACCGAGCTGCTGGCGCAGGCCGTCGCCAAGCTCAAGGGCGAAACGCTGGAGCCTGTAGCCACCGTGACCATTGACCTGCCGGTCAGTGCGCGGCTGGACCCCGAATACTTTGCCCTGGACGAAGAAGCCCGCATTGCCACTTACGGCAAGTTGTCCGAGGCCCGCACGCTGCAGGCCCTCAGCCGCGTTGAGCGCGACCTGCGCAAGCGCTTTGGGCCGCCCAGCCCGGACGTGCAGAACTTTATCGACCTTGCCAAGCTGCGGATGGTGGGCCAACGCAAACGCGTCAGCGAAGTGCGCGACGCAATGACCCACCTGCAAATCACCTTCGCCTACAAGTCGCTGGACTACGACGCGGCGGGCCTGCGGAACTTCCCGCATAAAACTGAGGTGACCACCTTTCCGCCCGCCGTGCAGATTGATAAGCGTGGGCTGAAGCCGGACGATTACCTCAAGGTGCTGCTGGACGTGCTGGGGTACTTCGGGTGAAGCCGGGGCGGGGCGGGTTAGGGGCGCAGGTTCTTCGCAGAATCTGCATCCGCTGGCCCAGCTGCCCCAGAAGCCCGTCCAGGGGCAAGTCACTGACCCCGGTGCGCGGCGGTGCCCTCAGTACCGGGGACAGCGGCCGAGCGCCAGACTCGCTGCTTGACGGGACCATTCAAGCCTTCTGACCACTCTGGCCTACGCGGTCATTGTGGGGGGCATGGCCGAACGCGGGACTTCGCAGGATGAGAGGCGCCAGCACTTCCTTCTTCGGCGCCACCTGGGTTCACGGGAACCGCTGTCCTGGGGTGCCCCCCTCTACTCAGCGGGACAAATCACCTTGCATGCATGATGTGCTAGCCTCGGTGCATCTTTAATCAAGCCATATCTTGACTCATCTGTCCGTTGCCCCGCCGCTGCCAGGCCAGTCCTGCCAGATTGGCCCTGGCGGTGTGACAAGCCGGGACAGGGTGTGGCGTGGTGAGAGGTGAGGCCAAATCCCCCCCCTGGAGAGCAAGCATGTTTGAAACCCTGATCAACACCCTCAACGGCTGGGTCTGGAGCCCGGCCCTGATTTACCTGTGTCTGGGCGTCGGACTGTACTTTTCGGTGCGCTCGCGCTTTTTGCAGGTGCGGCACTTCGGAGAGATGATCCGGCTGCTGCGCGACGGCCGCAGCTCCAACGAAGGCGTGTCGTCGTTCCAAGCCTTGGCCATGGCGCTGGCTGGCCGCGTGGGCACCGGCAATATCGCTGGGGTGGCGACAGCCATCACCTTCGGCGGGCCGGGGGCG
>JAUNHF010000199.1 GCA_030524065.1 Deinococcus sp. | reverse complement strand
TGGATACACCGCTGCCTGCCCCCGGCGCATTCGAGTGGCGCGGTGTGACCCCACTGACCCGGCTGACCCCCAGCCGCTGGGAGGTGCTGGCCTGCGACCCCGGCGGCACGCGCACACTGGTCACGCTGTTTGCAGCCACCCCGTTCACGCCGGCGGGACTGGATATCTGCACGCGCGAGCCCTGGCTGCTGCCGGACGAGGAACTGGCCCTGCTCCGCGCCCTGGCCGCCGTGGAACGGGCTGCGCCCTATCTGCCAGCTCTATTCTCACCGAGACAGGAGTGGCCTACGGGGACGGGCTGCCTTACTCCCCCGGCTCGAACGCCAGATAAATAGCCTTGAGGTACTCTGCCTCGGCAAAGGTGGCGCGGTGGTCGGGCGCGTGCTGCGTGCGGGCCAGCTCACGCCAGGGCCGGCCGCTGCGGTTCGCTTCGGCGGTGACGGCGTCCCAGAACTCCTCGGCGCTCACATGTGCCGAGCAACTGGCGCTGAGCAGCAGGCCGCCGCGTTCCAACCGGCGGATGCCGTCACGGGCCAGTTTGCCGTAGGCGCGAATCGCTCCTTCGCGCTCGGCCTCACGGCGGGCCAGCGAGGGTGGGTCCAGAATGACCAGCCCGAACTGTTCGCTGTCCCCCGTCAGCCACTCGAACACGTCGGCCTGCACCGGGCGGTGGGGGGCGCTCAGCTGGGGATTCAGGGCAAAGTTGCGCTCGCTGCTTTCCAGCGCATGCCGGCTGATATCCAGGCTGACCACTTCACTGGCTCCGCCCTGCGCGGCGTACAGGCTAAATCCCCCGCTAAAGCTAAAAGCGTTCAGCACCTTTTTGCCCACCGACAGGTCACGCACCCGGCGGCGGTTCTCGCGCTGGTCGAGGAAAAAGCCGGTCTTCTGGCCGCGCACCACATCCGCCTCGAACCGCAGGCCCGACTCTTGGAAGAGGACTGGCCCGCTGGGAGCCTCGCCCACCAAGGTCTGGCCGTCGCTCAGGCCCACTTCAGCCGCCAGCACCCCGATATTGCGGCTGAGGCGCAGCACCGCGCGCAGGCCCGGAAAAGCTCCGGCCAGCAGCTCCAGCACCAGTGGCAGGTGCGGGAACCAAGCGGCCGAGTACAGCTTGAGCACCAGCGTGTCTGCGTAGCGGTCCACCACCAGCGCCGGAAAGCCGTCGGACTCGCCGTTCAGCACGCGGTAGCCGTCGGTATCGGGGCCGAACAGCGCGGCGCGGCGCAGCACGGTGGCGTCAAAGCGGGCCTGCCACCACTCGCGGTCTACCCTGGCGGGGCTGCCCGCGTGCAGCGCCCGCAGCCGCAGCGGCGAATGCGGGTCGTACAGGCCCACCGCCAGAAAGCGGTCCCGTTTGTCGTACACCACTGCCAACTCGCCTGCCTCACCGGGGCGGTTCTGGCCGCGCACGCTCGACTCGTACACCCAGGGATGCCCGGCGCGCAGAGACCGCTCGGCGGCGGGTGAGACAGTCAGTTTCAGGCGGGGGGCAGCAGTGGACACAGACACACGCACAGGCTAGAGCATGGCCGCTCCGCCAGTGCTCCGGCCACTTTGCCCCTACTCGCCCAGCACGCGGCGCAGGTACGGGCTGCCGAAGCGCCGCTGCGGGTCCAGCGCCTCGCGGGCGGCGCGGAACTCAGTCCAGCCGGGATACAGCGCGGCCAGTTCGCTCTCGCCCAGCCCGTGCAACCGGCCCCAGGCGGGCAGACCGCCGTAAGACCGCAGCACGCCTTCGGCCTCGCGGAAGTGGGGGGCGGTGACTTCGGGCGGCAGGGCCAGCGGAGCGCCCAGCGCAATCACGGCCATGCCCTCGCCCGCAGGGGTGCCCAGCAACAGGTCATCGGCGGCCACAAAGCGCACGCCCAGCGGCAGCTGAAGCGGCGTGCCCTGCGTACCGGCACGGATCAGCACTGAGCGCAGGTCCCGCAGCGCCAGTGTCAGTGCAGCCAGCGGCACCGCGTATTCCAGCTCGCGCAGCGGGTCGCCGCCCGTCAACAGGGCGTGCTGCGGGGCCAGCACCACTTCGGCCTGAGCGCGGCTTTCCAGCAGGTGCCGCATCGGCGCAGGCAGCGGCGAAAAGAGCGCCCCCGCGTCAGCCAGAGCCTGGGCCGGGCCGCCCAGCAGACTGCCCACTGGACCGGGGCTGGATTCCGCCTCAGCTGCGCTGTCCACCGGCCAGGCGCGGCGCAGCAACACGGCTTCGTGATCCTCGCGGGAGGGCCGCCAGGTGAGCGACACATGCGGCGCGGCCTGGGCATACTCCGGTCCCAGGGCCCTCAGCTCGCCCCAGCTGACCGGCCGGGTGCTCAGGCGCAGGCGGTAGGCCGGCTGGGTGCGCAGCGTGGCGCGGGTGACCACCCCCAGCGCCCCCAGCGACAGCGCCGCCGCGCCGAAATGCGGGTCGCCGGGGCGTAGCCGCTGCACCTGCCCTTGCCCGTCCACCAGTTCCAGCTCGGTCACGGCGGCGCCCAGGCGGGGGCTGCTCAGGCCGGTCGCGTGGGCGCCGGTCGCCAGCGCACCGCCCAGGGTCTGCTCCGCGTGGCCGCCCAGTCCCGGCACGCTCAGGCCGCGCGAGTCCAGTGCGGCGGCCAGCTCACCCAGCGGGGTGCCGGCCCAGACGGTTACGGTGCCTCCTGCTTCATCCAGCGCCGAGACGCCGCGCAGGCCCGCCAGACTCAGCATCACTTCCTGCCCGGCGGCCAGGGGACTGAGGGCCGTGCCCGCGCCCACCGGCCGGACCCGCAGCCCGGCTTCGGCGGCGCGGGCGGTGACCAGCGCCACGTCCTGCGGCGTGCTGGGCGCGGCCCACACCTGCGGGCTGGCCTGCGCGGTGCGGGCACGGTTGTGCCAGGCCGGCGGTGCGGCGGTCTGCCAGAGGGAAGAAGGGCCGGAAGGAGAAAGGTCTGTCACGTCGGTTCTCACCATACCGCCGCCGGGCGGCAGCGCCGTGAGTTCGGGGCCGGCTGAACCGTTAAAATGACGCATGAACCGCGACCAAGCCTACGCCCTGATGGTGGAGCATACCCCCAGCGAGTCGTTGCAGCGCCACATGCTGAATGTCGAAGCCGCGATGCGCTGGTACGCCCGGCACTGGAACGAGGACGAAGAACTGTACGCCGTGGCCGGACTGCTGCATGACTTTGACTACGAAGCACACCCGGATGAGCATCCGATGTGGGGTGTGAACTACCTGCGCGAGCACACCGACACCGACGAAGCCGTGCTGGACGCCATCATGGGCCACGCGGCCTACACCGGCACACCCCGCGAAAGCCGCATCTCCAAAACACTCTTTGCCGTGGACGAGCTGACCGGGCTGATTCAGGCCGCCGTGCTCGTCCGCCCCGACAAAGATATCCGCCAGCTGGAGCTCAAAAGCGTGAAAAAGCGTTTCAAGACCCCTGCTTTTGCTGCCGGCGTGAACCGCGAGGAAGTCACTCAGGGCGCCGACGAACTCGGCGTGCCGCTGGACGACCACATGGCGAATGTGCTGGCCGCCATGCAGGAGCTGGCCGCGCAGGAGGCCGGGCAGTGAGGCGTGCCCTGGCCCTGCTGGCCGCCCTGGCGCTGGCCCCCGCTCAGGCTCAGACGGAGTCCCAGGAGGCGGCCCCTGTTCAGGCAGCGCCCGCTGGAACAGCCCAGGCCACTCCCCTTCCCCGCTGGACGCTGGCGACCCCCTGGCAGTGGCAGCGCCCCGGCCGGGTGGGCGAGCCTGCCGAAGTCCAGCTGCGCTTCGTGGCCCCGCCGGAAGTGACTGTGACTTTTCCCTGCACCCTCAGCGAGCCCCCCAGCGCCAAGGTCACCCGGCTGCGCGAGGGCGGCGAGGACGAGCCACTGTGGCTGACGCTCACGCCCGTGTGGGACGCCCCCGCTTGCCGGGATGACGTACTGGTGGTGCCGGGCGGCACGCGGGGCCAGTACCGCGCCGAGCTGTACGGCCTGCCCGCAGGCGACTACCGGCTGGAGGGCTTCTGGTTCGGGGGCCGGGTGGGCGACACCCTGGGGGCACCGGGGCAG
>JAUNHF010000198.1:845-4027 GCA_030524065.1 Deinococcus sp. | reverse complement strand
TGGGCGCCGACACCCAGAGCTTTTCCAACGGCCTGCGCGCCGCCATGCGCCAGGATCCGGACATCATCCTGATCGGCGAGATGCGCGACAAGGAGACGGTGGAAGCCGCCCTGAGCGCCGCACAGACCGGGCACCTGGTCTTCAGCACGCTGCACACCCAGGACGCCATGCGCTCCATCAACCGCATCATCGACTTTTTCCAGCCGCACGAGCGCGAGCAGATTCGCCAGGGCCTCAGCGAGAGCCTGGTCGCCATCGTCAGTCAGCGCCTGCTGCCCCGCAAGGGCGGCGGCCGCGTGCTGGGCATGGAAATCCTGCTGGGCACGCCCACCGTGCGCGAGAGCATCAAGGACCCCGAAAAGCAGGAGGACATCAAGCAGGCCCTGCTGGAAGGCGGCATGCGCGGCATGCACACCTTCGACCAGCACCTGGCCCGGCTGGTCAGTGAGGGCCTGATGGAAGAGGATGAGGCGATGCTGGCCGCCACCAGCCCGCACGAGCTGAAGATCATGATGATGCAGGCGAACTACTGAGCGCCCGGCTCGCTCTATAGCTACGGAACAGGCAGCAGGCACGGAGAAACCCGCCTGCTGCCTGTGGTCTGGTTTGCCGTGTCTGCGGCCCTCAGGAAGCCGGCTGACCCAGTTCCACGTCCTTGACGTATTCGCCCTGGGCTTCCCACTGCGCCCGCTCCTCCGGGGTCGCCCTGGGCGAGAACAGCCCGGTAAAGCCGTAGATGATCCCCAGCAGCGGGGAAATCCAGCAGGCGAACGACAGCGGAATGTACATCAGGTCTTCCATCCGCCCGTCCATGATGCCCAGGCCCAGGGCGGTGATCACGAAGGCGCCGCCGGCGTTCCAGGGAATCAGCGGGCTCATCAGGGTGCCGCCTTCCTCCACGGCGCGGGCCAGGTTGCGGGTGGAGTAGCCCAGGCCGCGGTAGACCGGCGCGAACATCCGCCCCGGCAGCGCGATGCTGAGGTACGGGTCGCCGGCCACCACGTTGGTGGCGAAGGCGGTGCCCACCGCGCTGGCCTGCAACGCTCCGAACCGCTTCATGCGCCCCACGATGGCATTGATGACGCTTTCCAGCACGCCGGTCCGTTCCAGCGCGCCGCCGAAACCCAGCGCCAGCAGCATCAGCGAAATGGTCCACATCATGCTCTGAATGCCGCCACGGTTCAGCAGCGAGTCGATATCGGCGTTGCCGGATTCGATGGCGAAGCCGTTCTGAGCGTACTCGAACACGTCGTGCAGGCCGGCGCCCTGCATGGTCATGGCGATGACGCCGCCCACCAGCGCCCCCAGAAACAGCGAGGGCAGCGGCGGCTTTTTCAGCAGGGCCATCGCCAGCACCACCAGTACCGGCAGCAGCGTCAGCGGGGAAATCACGAAGTTGGCCTGCAACGCCGCCGTGATGTTCTCGATGGACTCGAACGACACCTGGGTGTCGCCCACCATGTTGAAGCCGGCCACCGCATAAATCGCCAGCGCGATCAGCATGGCGGGAATGGTGGTGGGCAGCATGTTCTTGATGTGGTCGAACACGGTGATGCCGGTGACGGCGGGGGCCAGGTTGGTGGTGTCGCTCAGCGGGCTGAGCTTGTCCCCGAAAAAGGCCCCCGACACCACCGCGCCGGCCGTCCAGACCAGCGGAATGCCGAAGCCGGCGCCGATACCCACCAGCGCCAGACCCACGGTGCCCACCGTGCCCCAGCTGGTGCCCAGCGACACCGAGATGACGGCACAGATGAGCATGGCGGCGGCCAGGAAAATCTGCGGCGAGAGAATGGTCAGGCCGTAGTAGATCAGGGTGGGCACCGTGCCGGCCCCGATCCAGATACCGATCAGCATCCCCACCACCATCAGGATGGCGAGCGACGGCATGGACACGTGAATCACATGGAAGATGCCTTCGCGGACATCGGCCCAGGAAATGCCCAGGTGGTTGCCCAGCAGCCCGGTCAGGGCAATACCGATGGCGAGGGGAATGTGCGGCGCGAAATCGCCGTAGTAAAAGATTTGCAGACCCAGAATAAACAGGGTCAGCACGATGGGAATCAGGGCCAGGCCCAGACTGGGAAGCTTCCGGGGTGCGGTCGTTTCAGTCATAGCTGCCTTTCGTCGAGTGCGGCACGTAAGCCAGGCGAGGAAGAAAGGGCCGCCCTCTATCGGGATCGGGCGGCCAGCAGGTGCCCCGGGCAGCCCAGACGGGCGCCACAGCGGACACGGGGAAAGCAGCCGGACGGACATCCAGGCCGCGAACTACAGGACAAAAGTCCTCAGCTATCCTCCACTATACACGATCTTCCCATTTATCCAAAAAACATGGAGCGATATGCACTTTTCTACAAAGCTTTATAAACCGGAAATCGCAATTTTTACAAAAAATCTTGGCGCAAAAATTCAAAGGAGTATGGCACTTTCGGCAGAATCCGCCGGCCTTTTCATTCTTTTCCCGAAGCACAAGAAAGGGCCGGAGCAGCACCGCTCCGGCCCGGGCCTGTGACCTGCTCTGTTCAGCCGCCAGCGACTTCCTTCAGCAGGGCACCTACCGCCTTGGCGTCGGCCTGACCGCCGGTGGCCTGCATCACCCGGCCCATGAAAAAGCCCTGGAGTGCTTTCTTGCCGCCGCGGAACGCCTCAGCCTCGGCCGGGTGGGCGGCCAGTACTTCTTCCACCACCCGGCGCAGTTCGCCCGCGTCGGACACCACTTTCAGGCCCTCACGTTCCACGGTGGCGGCAGGGGCCTCGCCGGTCTGGGCGGCCCGGGCCAGCACATCCCGGGCAATACGCGAGCTGATGGCTCCGCTGCTCAGCAGGTCCGCCAGCGCGGGCAGGTCGGCGGCGTTCAGGCGGTTCGCCCCGCCACGCAGCGCCCCGGCCAGGTCGTTCACCACCCAGGCGGCCACCTGCGCGGCGTGCGCCCCGGCCCCGGCCTGCCCGAAGAACTCGCCCAGCTGTGGGTCACGGGCCAGCGCGATGGCGTCTTCCTCGCCCACGCCCAGGCCACGCAGCCGCTCCATTTCGGCCCGTTCCTCCGGGCTGAACTCGGGGGCTTTGGCCTCTGCGGGGGCAGCTTCCGCTTTCGGCTTTCTGGGCTCGGGGCGCTGCGCCGCCCCGCCAGCCTGCTGGCCTTTGGCCCAGCTGTCCCGCAGCGTCATGATCCGCCCGAACACCAG
>JAUNHF010000198.1:0-835 GCA_030524065.1 Deinococcus sp. | reverse complement strand
TCGTGGCTCATGCCTTCGGGGCCGAAATGGGGCGACTCGGGGCCGCTGGCGATGTCCTCCACGTTCTCGCCTTCGGGGTTGGGCACCCGGAACAGGCGGTCGTACAGCCGGAACTCGGCGGGCACGCCCTGGCCGGCGCTGACCCAGTGGATGACGCCCGCCGCCCCGGCTTCCTCGGGCTGAATGCTGGCGCGAATCAGGGTCGGCTGCCCGGCCTCGTCCAGTTCCACCCCGTCGGCGCGGATGATGCCGGCACCCCGCAGGCGCACGGTGCCGCCTTCGGTCAGCCGCTTGAAGCCCTTGGGGGGGTTCAGCGCGAAGTCGCCCCGCTCGATGTACACCTCGCGGGTCAGCGGCACCTCGCGCACCGCCTGCGCCTCGGGCACCCGCTCACCACCCGGCAGGCCCAGCAGGCCGTCGGATGAGAGGGCCACCACGTCGTGCGGCCAGTAGGGCAGCTGGAGGGTCTGCGGTTCTGCCAGGTTGGTCAGCTCCACCTTCAGCGGTTCCAGCACCGCCATCACGCGGGGGGCACGGGTGTTCAGGTCACCGCGCACGGCGTGTTCGTACACCGCCAGGTCCACCGTGCGGTTGGTGCGGTTCACACCGATGCCGGCGGCAAAGGCCCGCACAGCTTCGGGCGTCACGCCCAGGCGGCGCTGGGCACGCAGGGTGGGCATGCGGGGGTCATCCCAGCCCGACACGCGGCCTTCTTCAATCAGGCGGCGCAGCTTGCGCTTGGAGGTGATGGTGTATTCCAGCCCGCGCCGCCCGAACTCATACTGGTGCGGGCGCGGCTCAAAGCCCAGGCGCTCCATCAGCCAGTCGTAGATGG
>JAUNHF010000197.1 GCA_030524065.1 Deinococcus sp. | reverse complement strand
CTGGCGCAGCGGCGTCTGTCCCCGGCTTGGAGGCCTGCCCGGCAGCAGCCGGCGCCGGCTGAGCGGTCAGCTCCTTGCCGGCGCCGTCCAGCACCCGGAAGCGGAAGCTCTTGGCGTCCAGCGTGACGGGACGGGCCGGGTCCAGATGCAGCAGCGCCACCTGTTCACCGGAGCGCGGCACCGAACGAAAGCCCATGTCCAGGGTGAGCAGCTGGCCCTTTTGCTCCCACTTGAGCAGACCGCTGGAAGGCCCACCTTGCACGCGGGTCACGCGGGCACCCTGCGGCACTTCCCAGGTCACGCGGGCGGCGCGGGCCGTGCGCGGCGCGGTGATGTTCAGCGGAATGCGGGTGGCGCCGCGAATCTCGGCGCGGGGCAGGTCCAGACTGAGCTTGAGGGGCGGCAGGTCGCTCACATTCAGGGTGTATTCCTGCGCCTTGCTGCTCAAATTGGCGTCGCTGGCCTGCAGGGTAAAGCGGAAACTGCCCGTCTTGGCCGGGGTGCCGCTCAGGCGCTGGTTTTTCAGGACCAAGCCCTGGGGCAGTTCGCCGCCCTCCAGCTTTACGCCGTAGGGTCCGGTGCCGCCGCGCAGATCCAGAGCCGCCTCGTAAGGCTCGCCCACATAGGCCGCCGGCAAGCTGGACGTGCCAAAAGTCAGGGGGTCGCGGTAGACCCGCCCGCTGGTTGTGGTGACCGAGTCACCGCAGGCGGCCAGCAGGGCAGCGGGAAGCAGCGCCAGTCCCAGCCGCAGCCGGGAGCGGGCGCGGCCCAGCGCAGGGAACAGCACAGGGAACAGGGTGGGCATAGCTCCAAGTTTAGCGGGCGGCGGGATGAGGAATTCTGCGGGTGGCGGCCTATGGCAGCAGGCGCCACTGCGCCGCGCCGCAGGCGGCCCTGGTCCTTCCTGTGCCCTGCGGCCTTCTGCCGGATGAGAGCGCCCCACCTATACTGCCTTAATGACGCAAACCGATAACCAAGGCCCCGCCGACTACGCGTCCCAGGTTCAGCAGGTGGCGCAGGCCCTGCTCCAGCACCCTGGCCCCACCGTGGTGCTGGCCCACGAAAATCCAGACGGCGACGCCCTAGGCAGCGTGCTGGGGCTGGCCCGCGCCCTGCGGCAGCTGGGCCGCGAAGTGTACGCCCCGATGACCCTGCCGCGCTACTTGCAGTTCCTGCCCGAAGAAGGCGAACTGTGCTCCCCCCTGACCGAGTGGCCCGCTGGCGCCCTGGCCGCCGTGCTGGACGTGGACAGCAACGACCCTGTGCGGGTTGGGGGCGCCGATCTGGCGGGCTTTGGCGGTCCAGTGGTCAATATTGACCATCACGGCACCAACCGGCGGCAGGCAGACGCCCTGCTGGTGGACCCCTCGCAGCCGGCCACCACGCAGATGATGGTAGATGTGCTGGACGCCCTGGGGGTCCAGTGGAACGAGGCGCTCGCCACGCCGCTGCTGCTGGGCCTGATCACCGATACCGGGTCGTTCCAGTTTTCCAGCACCACTCCGCAGACCCTGCGGACCGGAGCGCGGCTGCTGGAATACGGTGCCCGGCTGAACTGGCTAAACGAACAGCGCATGCAGAACTCGCGCACCTACTACACCCTGCTGCGCGAGGTCCTCAGCACCCTGGAATTCGTGCAGGGCGGCCGGGTGGTGCTGGCCCGCGTGGACGACGCCATGTTGGAGCGGGCCGGCGCCCACTGGGACGAAGTAGACCCCTATGTGGGAATGCTGCGCAACGCCGAAGGAGCGCTGCTGGCCGTGCTGGTCAAGGACTACGGCGAGCGGGTCAAGTTCTCGCTGCGCTCACGCGGGGGCCTAAGCGCCCAGAACATTGCCGTAGCCCTGGGCGGCGGCGGCCACGTGCCTGCCGCCGGCGCCACGGTCGAAGCGCCCTATGCTCAGGCCCGCGCCGGGCTGGACACCGCCATCGCGGCGGAGCTGGAGCGGCTGGACGCCGAGCAGGGCCAGACCCTGCTGGATCAGACCCCGCACGACCCGCAGGTTTCGCCGGCATGACCCGCCCGGCACGGCCCTGGTGGCGGCGTCCGGCAGCGCTGCTGGCCCTGGCACCGCTGCTGGGCGGCTGCCTGGACAGCGGCGCACGCACTCCAGTGGTCAGCGTGACCAACACGGCGCCCACCGTCGCTGGCCCGGTCACGGTAGAACTGGGCGGCACGGCGCTGGACTTCGGGCAGCTGCGTTCAGGTGAGAAACGGCGCATCAGCTATCAGCCGGTGCAGGCTTCGGGGGTGGTGGTGCGCTGGCCGGGCCACAGTACGGCGCTGCAACGCCGCATTGACCCCGCCGACCCTGGCGGCCTGGGCAACGACGTCAACATCCTGCTGACACCGGACAGCGCCGTGCTGGACCCCAAGAAGAACCGGGCCCAGAACGGAAGCGCGCCGGCAAACTAGCGGGCGCTGGCGCCTCGGCTGCCGGGAGTTGGCTGCCGGGATTTACGGGGCCGCCCCTGTAGAGCGCGGCGCAGAAGTGTTCGCTGCGGAAGTGCTCGGGGTGGAAGTGCCCGGAGCAGAGATGGCTGGAGCAGATGCTGCCGGTGATGCTGCCGCAGCCCCCGCCGCTATTTTCTGGGGCGCGGCCTTCTTCTGCGGGCCGATCACCTCATCCACTGCCGCGTTGATCCAGGCAAAGGCCCGGTAGGTGTTGGGCATGGTGTACCACTCGTCGGCCCCATGCTGCATAAAGGCATAGACGACGTGGTGCCCATCCTTGGTCCTGAAGTACCCGGTGTAGGTCAGCAGGCGCCAGCCGTTGCCGCCCTTGCCGTAAAAGGACTGGATATTGCCCACCTGCCCGGCCTTGAGCCCGGCCTTGCCATAGCCCAGGCGGGCCACCTCATCCTGCCAGCGCGCGGCCCGCTGGCTCAGGCCGCTGCGCAGGTACTGGTGCGCCAGCAGGGTGGCAAACTCGTAGGGCGTGCTGAGGTTGTGGGTGCCCAGGTCATCGCTGGGGCGGTGGGCCTGCTCAAAATAGGCGTCCAGCTTGGGCACCAGCTCGTAGACGGTGTGCTGTTTGGCCTCGGCATCTATCTGCGCGGCCAGCGCGGCGCGGTCCGGCGCCTGCCACCAGCCGGGGTGCGCGCGGTAGGTGCGGCTCAGGCCGGACTGCATCACCCACCAGTCTTTGGTGGGCAGAATCAGGCGGGTCTGGCACAGCCGCAGCCCGTCTGCCACGTCCTGCACGCGCCGCAGGCCCACGCGGCGGTGCAGCAGATCGGTGGCGGTGTTGTCGGAATTGCGGATCATTCGCTCGGTCAGGATGCGGACGTTGGAACCGTCAAACGGGTACTCGCCCAGGCTTTGGCCGGCGGCCGTGACCGCAAAGCGTTCTTCCGGCGACAGGCGCCCGGCATCAAACTCGCGCAGCACCGCCCACAGCACCGCCTGCTTGTAGGTGCTGGCCAGCGGGAAAATGCTGTCCGGGTTGGTGCCCACCGCGCGGATCACCCCCAGGGTCTGCGGGTCTACCTCGGCCACCCACAGGCCCAGCCGCCCGGACAGCGGATAGGGGGGCGGCGGAGCTTTGGCCGCCGCCGGGGCACCGCCCAGACACGCAGGATCTGCCGGGGAAGGCAGGGCCGCGGGAGAGGTCGACCGCTCCGGCGTCGGCCCTCCCTGGCCCGCTTCCGCTGACGCTGGCAGACTGGCCACGGCAGTGACCAGCCCTGCGGGCGCTGAGACGGTGACCCGCGGGGCGGCGTGTGAAGCGCTGCTCCACCACCAGGCCCCCGCGCCCCCCAGACCCAACGCCGCGCAGGCCAGCAGCGCCGCCCGCTTCATCCGCCCAGCACTCCCTTTTGTGGTCCCTGTGCAGGAGCGCCCCATGTTCGTCCGCACGCCACTTGGCAAGACTCTGCTGTGCCAGCCGCATGCCTCACTGCCGCTCTGCTGGGCGGGCTTGCCAGGTCCATTCGCCTGAGCCAACTCACTTGAGGTGAGATGACTTGGGCCAGGACCTGTATCAGCTGCACTCTGACCTCCTGCGCAGCTCAGCCGCAGGCCAGATGAAGA
>JAUNHF010000196.1:2071-4050 GCA_030524065.1 Deinococcus sp. | reverse complement strand
CGGCGGTCGCTCAGGGCGCAGACATGGACGGTCGCTGCCGGCGCTGCGGGGTCCGGGGCAACCTGCTTAACCGCCTGAATCCGCACGGCCTGTGCAAAAAGTGTGCCCGCGAGACCGCCGAGGGCCTGGCCCGTTTCCGTACGCGCTTTCTGGCGGCCAGCGCCGACGGCGTGATGGAACTGCGCGAGTGGCAGGACCTGCAAGCCGCCCTCCAGCGTGACGGCCTAGACGCCGCCGAAGCACTGACCTATGTCCGCACCGACGCCCTGAACCTGCTGGAGCGCACCCTGGCGCTGGCCCGCGCTGACGGCATCATCACCCCGCAGGAAGAAGAGGAGTTCGAGCGGCTCGCTGCCCTGCTGGAAGTGCCGGCGGGGCTGGTGGAGCCACTGCGCCGTGAAATGGAGCGGCTTAAGGCGGCGGCCCAGCTGCGTGAAGGCCATCTGCCCACCATCCAGAGCACCATCATCCTGGACGCCGGCGAGGTGGCCCACTTAGAATGCCGCGCCAGTTTCCGCCACGTGACGGCCACCCGCACCCGCGACATTCCAGGCCGGCTGGTGGTGACCAGTCAGAAAGTGCATTTCATCAGTGACAGAGAAGGCGGCTGGAACGTGCAGTACGGCAAGGTGCTGCGCGTGCAGGAGCTGCCGGGCGGCGTGAATCTCGAACTGGGGGTCAAGAAGGGCAGTGGCCTGTACTCCACGGACGACGCCCTGATTCTGGCCGCCACGCTGGACGCCCTGGTCCGCATCCACAAACGCCTGCTGCTGATGCCCCAAACCGAGCGTGCCAGCCGCAGCATTCCGCACAAGCTCAAGCTGGAAGTCTGGCAGCGTGACGGCGGCAAGTGCGTGGAGTGCAGCGACAACAACTACCTGGAATTCGACCATGTCATTCCCCATAGCCTTGGTGGAGCGACCAGCGCCAGCAACCTGCAACTGCTGTGTCGGCGCTGCAACCTTGCCAAAAGCAACCGCCTCTGAGGCCGACTGGGTGAGCGGCCCCATCTGGGCCCTCTCCGGGCAGCCGCAGCGCCCCAGCTGCCAAATGCCCCGCCACTGCCCGCTTTGGACGGCTATACTGCCCTGCGAAGCTGCAATCTCTAAGCCCATTTTCTCTAGGAGGAATGTTTATGCCCGTATCCCTGTCCAAAGGCGGCAACGTCTCGCTGTCCAAAGAAGCTCCTGGCCTTACGGCCATTACCGTCGGTCTCGGCTGGGACCCCCGCGCCACCGACGGTCAGGAATTTGACCTTGATGGCAGCGTCTTTTTGCTGAATGACAGCGGCAAAGTCCGCTCCGACTCCGACTTTATCTTTTACAACAACAAAACCAGCGCCGACGGCAGCGTGACCCACGCCGGCGACAACCGTTCGGGCGAAGGCGAAGGCGACGACGAAACCGTAGAAATTGACCTGAGCCGCGTGCCGGCGGATGTGGACAAGATCGCCGTGTGCGTGACCATCCACGAAGGCGGCAGCCGCAACCAGAACTTCGGGCAGGTGTCCAAGGCTTACATCCGGGTGATGAACAAAGCTGGCGGCGCTGAAATTGCCCGCTATGACCTCTCCGAAGACGCCAGCACCGACACAGCCATGATTTTCGGTGAGGTGTACCGTCACGGCCAGGAGTGGAAGTTCCGTGCGGTGGGCCAGGGGTACACGGGTGGCCTGGGGCCGCTCGCGCAGAACTACGGCGTCAACATCTGAGAGTGAGTGGCGGGGGACAAGAGGGCTGGCAGCAACAGGCCCTCTTTCTTCTTAGCTGCTCGCCCCCTCACGGGACGCACCCGGGGCACACCTGCTCAGACCCGCCAAAAAGTTTGCTGGCCGGGCTTGTCCCGCAGCCTCTGACCCTGCCGTCCCGTGCAATTGTCCCTCCATACCCTGCTGGACGCCGACAGCCGCGCCGGAGCCGTGGGCAAAGGCCAAACCCATCAGCGGGGTGCCCGGCACTCCGGCTGCGGCCCTCGCTGGG
>JAUNHF010000196.1:1530-2061 GCA_030524065.1 Deinococcus sp. | reverse complement strand
ACTGCAAGCCGGTCAGCGGCTCCCTCTGTCCGAACTGGGCCTTGGCCCATCGCTGAGTGTCAGTGTCGAATGTGATCTGGCGGGCACCGACTTTACCGCCTTTGGCCTGAACGATGGGCAGCTGAGTGATGACCGCTACATGGTGTTTTACAACCAGCCCCAGAGCCCGGAAGGGGCGCTGCGCCTGACACCGCCGGGCCACTTTGACCTGAAATTGGACGCCCTCCCGGCCAGCGTCACTGAGGTGTACCTGACCGCCACCCATGACACGGAGCCCGTGGGCCGCGCTGGGGTCCTGCGTGTCACGGTGGGCGGCGGCGTAACATTCGACGCTGGCCCCCACCTGAAAGACGAAAAAGCCGTGATGTTGGTGCGCCTTTACCGCCATCAGGGCGCGTGGCGGCTGGCGACGGTGGCGCAGGGCTTTAATGGTGGTCTGGCGGCGCTGGTGGGGCATTTTGGCGGCGAAGTGGCCGATGAGCCTGCGCCCGCGCCGGCTTCCGCTGCGGTGTCCACTCCAGCGCCAGCTCC
>JAUNHF010000196.1:0-1512 GCA_030524065.1 Deinococcus sp. | reverse complement strand
TCAGCGCTCCTACCGTCAGCGCCCCCACCGTCAACTTGGTCAAGGAGCGCCAGAAGGTGCTGCTGGACAAGGCAGAGCGTCAGGCCCCGGCGCTGGTCAGCCTGATCAAGCAGGCCTCCGTCAGCTTGGAAAAGCGGGGCCTGGGCGAGGCGCGCTACCGCGTCAACCTAGTGCTGGATATCAGCGGCAGCATGCACCGCGAGTACGATAACGGCGCTGTGCAGCGTCTGGCCGAGCGGGCACTGGCGCTGGCGACCCGCCTGGATGATGACGGCATGGTAGAGATGTACCTGTTCGGTGAGCGTCCCCACCGGCGCGGCAGCCTCTCGCTCGACAATGTCGGCGGGTTCGTGGACCGCTTGGGGGTGCAGCTGGAGGGCGGCACCAACTACGGCCCAGTCATGGAATACGTTCTGAACGACGCTCGGGCCGCCGGGCATGCCCTGCCCACCCTGGTGCTGTTCATCACCGATGGCGGCACCTCGCAGCGCGAGCACGTCATCTCCCTGATGACCGAGGCTTCGCGTGAGCCGGTGTTCTGGAAGTTTATGGGCATTGACCAGAGCAGCAATGCCAAGGGCGTTTTTGCCGGCATGCTGCGCCGCGCCGCCGAGGACAGCTTTGGCTTCCTGGAATCGCTGGACGATCTGGGCGGGCGCACGGTGGACAACGCCGACTTTTTCAAGGTGCCGGCCTCGCTGGACGTGCCGGACGCCGCGCTGTTCGACCTGCTGGTCAACGAGCTGGACAGTTGGCAGCGGGCGGCGCGAGCGGCCGGCGTGCTGCGTTAGGGGCAGGGGAGGGGGCTGAATACTGCTTTTCGCCCTCGCCCTTTTACTTCCGATTTCACCCTCAATTCCAACATAAACAAGGAGAAAAATCATGCCCATATCCCTGGAAAAAGGTCAGAAAATCAGTCTTGCCAAAGAAGCCGGCTCGCAGTTGTCTGTCGTGCGCCTAGGCCTGGGCTGGGACGCCGCGCAGGCCCCCAAAAAAGGTGGTTTCCTGGGAGCCTTGCTGGGCGGCGGGAGTGCCAGCATTGACCTGGACGCCAACGCGCTGCTGTTTGACGCGCAGGGTGGCCTGCTGGACGTGGTCTGGTTCCGCCAGCTGCAAAGCAAGGACGGCACCGTGCGCCACAGTGGTGACAACCGCACTGGCGCTGGCGACGGCGACGATGAGACCATCACGGTGGACCTGGCCCGCTTGCCGCAGAATGTGGCCGCAGTGGTGTTTACCGTCAACAACTTCACCGGTCAGGACTTTGGGCAGGTGGCGAACGCCTATTGCCGGCTGGTCAACGTGCAGAACGAAAGTGAAATTGCCCGATATAACCTCTCGGCGCAGGGCAGCCACAGCGCCCTGATCATGGCGAGCCTGAAACGCAGCGGCAGCGACTGGACCATGACCGCTGTTGGTGCGCCCAGCCGGGGCCGGACCTACCAGGACAACCTGCCGGATATCCGCCCGCACCTGTAGGCAACTGTTTTCCACAGCTGAGGCGAGCCCGGA
>JAUNHF010000195.1 GCA_030524065.1 Deinococcus sp. | reverse complement strand
CTGGCCCTCAAGCTGCTGCGCGGCGGCGAGGGCCTGACGGCGGCGGCCATAGACAAAGTGACCGGCGAAACGGGCACCAATATCATCCGCAATGTGGTGGAGCTGGGCAAGCTGGCCGGCTCCGTAGACCCCGCCGAGCTGGAACTGCTGCTGGGGGCGCTGGGCGGCGGGGTCCGTCAGGCGGCCCGCAGCATTGAGGCGGGCGAGCGCGTGACACCAGCCGGGGCGCTGCGGCAACTGACCGACCCGGACGTGCAGCTGGCCCTGGGCGCCGTCTTTGGGCTGCTGCGCGGTATGGGCGCCGGTCTGCGCCAGGCCCATGAAGGACGCAGCCATGAGGAGCAGGGCCAGGGACACTAAGGTGGCCCTGAACGACCCCTGGCCGGTGCAGCGGTTTGGCCCGGCCGGGCTGACCGGGCCCACTGACGACCTGCTGGCGGCGGAAGAGCCACTGGAACTGCGCGGTCGGGACGCCACTGGCCTGGAACGCCCGCTGGCGGTATTGATGCGGACGCCGGGCGCTGACCTGCAACTGCTGCGCGGCTGGCAACACGCCGAGGGGCTGCCGGGTACGCTGGCCCCGCATCCAGAAAATCCCAACGTGTGGATTCTGGCCGGTGAAGTGCCCGCCGACTACGCGGCGCGGCATACTTCTAGCGCCTGTGGGATTTGCGGCAGCGGCAGCATTGAGCGCTTGCTATTGCGGTCCGGCGGCCTGCCGCTGCGCCCATCACTGGACCCGGCCTGGCTGGCCGAGCTGCCTGAGCAGCTGCGGACCGGGCAAAGTGGGTTTGCAGCCAGTGGAGGCCTGCACGGCGCCGCCCTCTTTGCGCCCGGCGGGGCAGTGCCGCTGTGCCTGTTCGAGGATATTGGCCGCCACAACGCCGCCGACAAGGTGATTGGCTGGGCGCTGGACCACCCGGAAGTAGACCGGCCCGGCAGCGTCCTGGCGATCAGCAGCCGCCTGGGCTACGAAATCGCCCAGAAAGCGGTGCTGGCCGACATTGGCGCGGTGGTGGGGGTGGGAGCGGCCACCACCCTGGCCGCTCAGACCGCTCAGACATTCGGGCTGCTGCTGTGCGGCTTTGCGCGGGGCGGCCGCCTGACCGTTTACGCCGGGGCTGAGCGGCTGCGGCCAGCACCCGCCGCTGGCGCAGCGCAGCGCAGCAGTTGAGGCCGGACATCATGTCAGCCTCAACTGCCGCTGGGCGTCAGCGGACCGGAATGTTAAGCGTATTTGCCGCAGCCGCCGCGTTCACGTTGCCTACTCCCCGGTAGGACGCCTTGGAAGTGTCTACCTCTGCCCGCAGCTCGTAGGCGCCCCGGGGCACGTTCAGCTCATAGGGCAGGCTCAGCGAGGTCAGCGGCTGGCCGACTTTTTGGAAGGGAGCGCCGACAGCTTTTCCATTCTGATAAGCCTGCACGGTCAGGTCGTAGGCGACCGGCTGGGTTGGAGTGGCGCTGAGCTGCTGCGCCGCTGCCAGGGCGCCCGGCAGATTCAGCTGGGGCTGCGCCGAGTCGGTGGGGCGGCCGCCCTGCACCAGTGCTTGGCGTACCTGGGCTGCTTTCAGGCCCGGATAGGCGGCCCGGATCAGTGAGGCGGCCCCGCTGGTGATGGCGGCGGCCTCAGACGTGCCGGCGCTCAGGCGGTAGCCGCCCGGTGCCAGTTCCAGAATTGAGCTGCCCGCGCGGTTACAGCCGCTTTCGCCGCCCGGTGCCAACAGGTCCAGCGTCTCGCCGGCCTGTGGCCGGGCGCTGAAGCATGACATCTGCCCAGCCGGATTCACGGCGCCCACGGCGATCACTTCAGGCTGGTTGGCCGGAAAGTAAAGGCCCTGGTCGGGCGCGTTACCTGCCGCTGCAATCACCACGATATCGGCGGCAGCGGCTCGCGCCAGTTGCTTCTGGACTTCCGGGTCGGCCTTGAGGCCCGGAATGCCCAGGCTCATGTTGATGACCTTGGCTTTCGAGTCGGTCGCCACGGCGAGGCCGCGTGCCAGGCTCACCGTGGTGCCCGAAGAAGTTTGGCCGTCGTCCCCGAAGACCTTGACGGGGACGACCTGCGTCTGAAAGGTCATCCCGCTCAGGCCTACGCCATTGCTGGTGGCCGCTGCGATCAGGCCTGTCATGGCGGTGCCGTGGCCCGTTTGTCCGGCGCGCACCTCGGCTGGGTTGGTGTCCTCGCCCTGGCACGCTGCGCCGGCCAGCACCGCGCAGGTATCGTATCCGCCGCTTAGCCGCCCTTGCAGGTCGGGGTGGCGGCTGTCCACGCCGGTATCCAGCACTGCGGTCAGCACCCCATTGGGGGTTCCTCCTAGCTGCGCCCAGCCCTGCGCCGCGCCCACCTGCGTCAGATAATCCTGATGCCAGCGCTTGCCGCCCAGAATGAGGCCGGCATTGCCGGGAAAGCCGGGGTCGTTGGGCGTCGCCAGGGCCGTATAGATGTAGTTGGGCTGTGAGGCGATGCCTTCGGCCGCCAGCTCCCCGGCCAGCGCCTGCGGGTCCGGCGCCTGCACACGGATCATCCCCAGGTCACTGAGGTGTTCGGCCTGAAGTCCTCCCAGACGGGTGCTGAGGGCCTGCGCCGAGAGGCCGCCGGACGAGACCAGCAGCTCACCGGGCACGTGTGGGGCGCTCCAGGCGACCGTCCCAGCAGAGGCGCTCTGGCCCTGCACCATTGGCTCCCCGTCACTTTGGAGGCTGTCACTTTGGAGGGCGCCACCCTGGGCCAGGGCGCCCTGCGGCAAGACCACCTGCCCACTGATCTTGACGGTCGCCGGCGCCGAAGTGCCAGGAGGCGGATCACTGGGGGCCGGAGTGCTGCCGCCACAGGCGCTCAGCCCTAGAGTCAATGCAGTGCCCAGCAATAAGGAAGCCCGTGTAGAGGGGCGCGCGGCAGAAAATGGATTCATGGCTCTACCATGCACGCCGGGCACCCAGCAGCGGATGAAGCCATCTGATCCTAACTTTATGGAATGCGTGCTGGACGAGATTTTTCCTTCTGACAGTCCTGGAATGGACGCGAAAAATTAAGATTTATATAAGACAGTTGTGCCTGTCTGACAGTGTTGCCGACTAGACATTTTGCAGTTGCCCATTCAAACTGCGCCTATGACGAAAAAAGCGAGCAAGGCCAAACCCGCAGCAGCTCCTGCGGAAAAGATGAACAAGTCCCAGCTGGTGGAAAAGGTCGCCGAGCAGACCGGTCTGACCAAAAAGCAGGCGGACGAAGCTGTGAGCACCATGCTGGATACCGTGGTCGAAGCCCTGCGTGGCGGCCAGGCTATGGGCCTGCCCGGCCTGGGCACCCTGAGTGTCAAGGAAACTGCTGCCCGCACCGGTGTGAAGCCTGGTACCACCGAAAAGATCCAGATCCCCGCCGGCAAGAAAGTGGCTTTCAAGGTGGCCACCACCCTCAAGGGCAACCTTTAAGCGCTAGCCTTGCTGCAAGGAGCCCCAGCGACTGGCTGGGGCTCTTTGTTGCCCTGCCGCCGGGCAGGTTTCGGCTACTCCCGCTGAGGCACACCGCTGATGGTAATCAGCGTTTCGCCTCCTTGGCGCACGGCGTTGTACTGGATTCGGTCGGTGCCCCGGACCAGAAACGCGGAGTAATCGCCGCTGAGCAGGTCGTCGGTCTGTGGCAGGTAGCCGGCCCCCGTAAAGGTGGTGAGCAGGGCGCGGGGCTGCCAGCCGCTCAGGCGAAATTGCTCTACCCGCCCCAGCCCCCGCCGCACTTCCTGGCGGTAACTGCTGGCCGCCGGGCACTCCGGGGTCACGTTGGGGGGCAGGGCCGCCAGCCCCCACACCTGGCCGGGCTGCTCGAAGCAGTACAGGGCGCTCAGCCAGCGCCGCTCGGTAAGGAACCAGCCACCGGCCAGGGCCAAAAGCAGCAGGCTGCAGACCAGCAGGGCCGTGGTCCGCCCCTCAGGCTTCATCCGGCGCTCCGGAACTCGCTTCGTGCATATGTGCCGTCATCATATCCAGCAGTTGCTCAATGTGGCCGTCGTGCAGGGCGTAGTACATGTTGCGGCCTTCCCGGCGGGCACGCACAGC
>JAUNHF010000194.1 GCA_030524065.1 Deinococcus sp. | reverse complement strand
CCCTGCTTCAGCTCTGTTCTCCCTGCTCCAGCTCTGGGCAGGGGCTATGCTTCCATGCTGCGGACAGCTACGGCTACCCGTGACCGGGCGGCCCGGCCAGAAGCGGGCCGCGCACACGCTTTTGCCCTCCGCTCCATTTGGCCCCCGCCTTTGTTCTGACCCTGCCCGCCGGCAAACGGGGGCTTTCTGGCAAATGCTCTAGGCTGGGGCCGATATGACCGACGCCCGTCCCGGCACCCTCACGGCCACCAGCTACAGCGGCAACGCCGCCAACGCTCTGATTCACCTGTACCGGGGGGAATCGTACAAAATGGTCAGCTACCGCCAGCGCCTGGACCACACCACCAACTGGGCGGTGGTGACCACAGCGGGCCTGGCGAGCTTTGCGATGGGCGACAACTCGCACAGCCACGCCACGTTTCTGTTCGCCATGTTTATGAACTTCTACTTTTTGCGGCTGGAAGCCCGGCGGTTCCGGTCGTACGAGATCGCCCACCACCGCGTACGGGTAATGGAGCGCTTCTTTTATCCGGCCATGCTGGGCGAGCATGTGGACGCGGGCTGGCACCAGTTTCTGCTGGCCGAGCTTGCCAAGCCGCGCAGCCCCATCAGCATCGGTGAGGCGCTGGGCTGGCGGCTCAAGCGCAATTACCTATGGATCTACGCCGCTGTGCTGATCGCCTGGCTGGCAAAGCTGGCCGAAACCTACCCAGCGGGCGTGCCTATCAGTGCCGAAGCCTTTGTGCAAACAGCGCGGGTGGGCACCCTGGCCGGCTGGGCCGTCCTGCTGGGCGTGGCGGCCTTTTACGCCTACCTGATCTCGCTGGCGGTGAGTGCCTCGCGGGAGTATCCCCTGGAAGACGACTAGGAAAACGGGAGGCGGGGAAAAGGCGGCCCAGGCCCTTACTCGCCGCCGCCCCCACCGTCTCCCCCGCCGCCATCTGAGCTATCGCCACTGTCGCTGCTGTCCCAGTCCATACCCTCGCCGCCTGCACTGTGGTCTTCTATCCAGCAGGCGTAGGCGCAGGCCAGCGCCACTGCGGCCATGCTCAGCGGCACTCCCGAACCGCGCAGATTCAGCGTGGTGGCCTTTCCCTGCGGGCTGATGACCTGCCCCTGAAGCTGCGCCGACGACTCGGCCAGCAGCAGGTGGCAGACCGATTCGCCGCTGCTGGGCATCAGCCGCAGTTCGCCTTCCAGCAGACTGTGGCGCTGCTGGGCTTGCAGGGCGCCCGGCAATCCCCCGGACCACTGCACCGCCAGCGAGCCCGGCCCCAGCTGCCCCGCCACGTGCAGCCGCGCGCCACTGCCCGCAGCGAGCGGCTTTCCCACCGTTCCCGACACGGCTTGCCGCGAGCGAAGCAGGTGCAGCGGTGTACCCATCAGGGTGCCCAGACGGCCCAGGTTCAGGCCGCCCAGCGTACCGGTGAGCGCCGCTCCGTCCCAGTGCAGGCGTACGGCTTGGCCCGTCCAGCGGGTTCCGATATGGCCTCTGAGCTGATCCATGCCGAAGTCTAGAGCTGCTCCGTCAGCAGAGGGTGCGCCGGAGCGGGGACTTTAGACGGCCTGACCTCAGTGCAGTTCAGCCGTGCCCAGCACCTGCGCCGCCGTGACCCACCAGTCCGGTCGCGCGGCCTGAAGCTCGGCGGCGGCCGCCTGTGCCTGCGCCTCATCCCGCGCCAGCCCAAAGCAGGTCGCACCCGACCCCGACATCAGCACCGAGTGGAGGCCCGCGCCCGCCAGCGCCTGCAAGGTGGCCTCAATTTCCGGATGGCGGCGCAGCACACCGCTCTGGAGCGAGTTGAAGTACGGCACCTCGCGCCCGTCCCCAAGCGCGGTGATGATCCCCGGCAAGTTCAGCGTGGGGCCAAATTCGCCCGTTTCGTCCAGCCAGCAGTAAGCGTCGGCGGCGCTGACCTCACTGCCCGGATTCGCCAGCACCAGCCAGGCCGGGGGCACGGCGACCGGGCGCAGGCGTTCGCCCACCCCTTCGGCCAGCGCCGGGCCACGCATCAGGAAGAAGGGCACGTCTGCGCCCAGTTGCAGCGCCAGCGCGGGCAAATCTACGTCTGATGGGTAAAGGTCAGCAAGGGCCAGCAGCGTGGTGGCCGCGTTGCTGCTGCCCCCGCCCAGGCCCGACGCCAGCGGCAGGCGCTTGGTCAGGGTGATGCTCACGCCCCCCGGCACACCCGCCGCGTCCAAGTAAGCGCGGGCGGCGCGGTAGACCAAATTGCGCGAATCGCTGGGGAGGCCTGCGCCGTAGGGCCCCCCCACACTCAGCGTGAGCGCAAGCGCGGGCGTGAAGCCCAGTTCGTCGCCCACACTCAGCGGCACCATCAGACTGTGCAGCTCGTGGTAGCCGTCCTCCCGCACGCCCAGCACGCTGAGGCCGAGGTTGGTCTTGGCCGGGGCGGAGTAAAGGCGGGCCTGATCAGTCATGGGCCGCCTCCAAGCTCCGCGCCAACGCCTCTGCCAGCGCCAGGTCGCCCGCCCGCGTCACCTTAAACAGCCGCGCATCACCCTCAACCAGCTCGACCGTGTGCCCCAGCCGCGCCACCAATCCCGCGTCGTCGGTGGCACTGAAGCCTTCGGCGGCGGCGTAGGTGTGGGCGTAGTGCAGCAGCTCACGCCGGAAGCCCTGCGGGGTCTGCACCGCCCAGAGGCCCTCACGGGACACACCTTCGGCCCAAAACGCCTGCGCCGAGCCGGGCACCTGCCCGCCCAGCACCAGCGAATCGGCCACCGGCAGGGCCACCGTGGCCGCCTCTGAACGCACCGCCGCCGCCTGCACCGCCTGCACCGTTTTGGCCCCCAGGAAGGGCCGGGCCGCGTCGTGAATCAGGACATATTCGGCAGTGGTCGCTTCCAGCAGCGAACGCACGCTTTCTTGCCGCGTCCCGCCACCTGTGATGGTGCGGACACCTGCGGGCACGTCGGCGGGCAGTTCTAAGCCGCCCGGCAGGGCCACCACCACCTCGGCCACATGCGGCTGCAAGGCGCCGACGGCCCAGGCCAGCAGCGAGCGCCCGCCCACCGTCACGGCGGCCTTGGGGCCGTGTCCCAGACGGGTGCCGGAGCCGGCGGCGGGGATAAGAGCGGCGAATGTTGATGGACGGGGGATGGAGGATGGAGACGGCACGGGTGGGAACAGTTTACCGCTGGCCGCCTCCATCATGTCCTCTGCCCACCTCGACCACCCGCCGCGCCACCCGCTCTATCAGCCGCCGGTCATGGGTTGCCAGCAGCACCGTGCCCGCGTACCCTTGCAAAACCTCCTCCAACACGTCCACCATCTGCGGGTCGAGGTGGTTGGTGGGTTCGTCCAGCAAATAGATTTCGGCAGGCGAGAGCAGCAGCGAGGCCAGCAACAGCCGCCGCGTTTGCCCGCCCGACAGTGCCCCAGCCTGCGCCCCCGCTTCCAGCCCCAGCGCCGCCAACACGCCGCCCGCCTGCGCTTCCCAGTCGTAGCCACCACACAGGCGGTACGCTTCCTCGGCCTCAGCAAATTCCGCAAGGGCTTCGGGCGTTGCCGCCTCTAGGCCCGCTGCGGCGGTGGCATACTGCTGAGCCGCCGCTCTCAATGGGGCGGGCTTGACGGCGTCCAGCACGGTCCCAGACAGCTCACCCGCCTGCTGCGTCAGATACGCGGCGCGGCCCATGCGCCGAATCTCGCCGTGGCTGGGCGCAAGTTCGCCCGCCAGCACGCGCAACAGCGAGGTCTTGCCGCTGCCATTTTCTCCAATCAAGCCCACGCGCTCACCCGCGCCGAGGGTCAGGGACACGTCCTCCACAATCACTTGGTCGCCGTACATCAGGGCGACCGAAACAGCCTGTAACAAAAGAGTTCCTCCACAGCTTCAGAGGTCTGCGGGCCGTAAGGCCAGGCGCAGACGACGAAAAACGGTTGGCAGAAACTCAGTGACGCAAGGCTGAAAAGTCCTTTGAGTTCAGGAAAGGCCGAACCGCCCAGGGGGATTTAAGCAGAGGCTTAAAGCGTGGGCGCGTTGCGAGGAGTGTAATGCTCATAACTTGCACCTTGCATAGCTGAGCGAATAGCCATGCTGGCGCAGGAATT
>JAUNHF010000193.1 GCA_030524065.1 Deinococcus sp. | reverse complement strand
AGGGTGACCATCAGCAGGTCGCCGGGCACCTGGCGGTTTTCCTGCGCACCGGCTGCACTGACCGGGCTGATATTCAGCTCCATCGGGCGGCGGCCCTGGCCGGGCGTTTCCAGAAGCACTTCGGTGCTGTGCGGCAAAGTGGCGACCCAGGGGTTGACCTGAAACGGCTCGCCGCTGGCAGTAAACAGATTGATGCCCAGCAGTTCCAGTTGCCGGCGCAGGTTCTTGCCCAGCAGCCGCGCCGCGTCGGTGCCAGACAGCTGCGCGGCCTGGTCGTTGATCAGCCGCAGCACGCCGCTGCGGTCCACCAGCAGCGTGGCGGTGTGCTGCTGGTTCAGTACCTCTTGCAGCAGGGCCTGATCCTCGCCGGCCGCGTCGGCTTTGACGGCGCCGGCGCTGCGGCCCTCGCTCAGCTGGGCCACCAGCAGGTCGGGGCGGGCCGCCGAACGCCGCAGTTCCAGCGTCAGCGGCTGGCCCCGGCGCCGCTCGGGGTGGGCCAGCGCTGCGCCGCCCTCGGCCGCCAGTGTGATCAGGCCCTGCACGGTGCGCTTGCCCGCGTCGCTGAACAGGGCCAGGTCCTGTAGGCACTCGCCGGTCAGGCCTTCCAAGCCGCTCAGGTCACCCAGGGCCTGGTTCGCCTGCTGAATCTCGCCGGCCAGATTGATCACGGCGGCGGGTACGCCCAGGCCGTCCAACAAGGAGCGCAGCCACTCGCCTTTTTGCCGCTCCTCGGTGATGTCCTGTACGCTCCACAGCAGCCCCGACTGGTGCCCCGTGAAAAATGGCTGTACGGTAGACCGCAGCCACAGCGTGCGTTCCGGGGTGCGGGGGTCCGCGCCTTCCCACTCAGGCTGCTCGGGCTGGCGGCCCTGCACGGCTTCTTCCAAGTGGCGCATCTGCACCGGCAGCCCCAGCTGGCGCACGTTCTGGCCCACCACCTCGCCGCGCTCCAGCCCAAACAGGGCCAGGAAACTGTGGCTGACGTCCAGCACCCGCAGTTCCATGTCCAGCCAGGCGGTGGGCTGCGGCAACTGCGTCAGCAGCAGCTCGAAATCCGCGCCGGAGGCCGCGCCCTGCTGACCGGCCAGCAGCCGGTTGAACAGCTCGCCGACTTCTGCGCCGACCCCTTCGGGCGACCACAGCAGTCCCAGCAGGTGCCCGTCCACGCTGACCCAGTCCAGCACCCCCTGATCCAGCCACTCGCCGGGCGGTTCCAGGTCCTGCTGGTGTTGCGGCTCAATACTCTGGGCGCTGATACGCAGGTAAGTGCCGCCCAGCTGGCCCAGAAAAGAGGCTTGCGGCGCGTAAAGGCCCAGCAGGTCCTGAATAACCTGGGGCCAGAGCGGGCCAGTCTGAAGCTTGGAAGCAGGAACAGTCATGAAACCACCGGGAAAATGAGCGAGGAGCGAAGAGGGAGTGCGGGGCAGTTGGCCCAAAGGGCGTGAAGGTGCTGTTGGCCGAGCGGACCACCCGAACATGTGGGCTGGGGGCGCAGGTTCCCCTGGAGATGCTGGTGCCAGCCAGGGTCCGGGCCAGGGAGGCGCGTTCTGGGCGGCACGGGTTGGCAGCGTGGGCGGACGCGGCTTGCAGGATTCGCGCCGCAAACTCCGCCCAAAAGGGGCGCCGCAGCCGGATGAGGGGAGAAGACAGCAGGCTTCACTCTGTTTAACCAGGGCTTCATTATGCCGTGAATGCTCTTACCGCGTTCAAACAGCTGTTTGGCGCGTCTGGGCCGGTGGGCGCGGGTGCGTGGGGGGCTGCGCTAGCATGGCATGCATGACCACAACTCAGATGCCCGGCGCGCAGCCGTTCCCGGAGCGCCCGGCTCCGCCATTTGCAGCGCTGCTCAGTGACCGTGCCCGCCGCATGCAGGCCAGCACCATCCGCGAGTTGCTCAAGCTGACGCAGCGGCCAGACCTCATCAACTTTGGCGGGGGCCTGCCGGCGCCCGAGCTGTTTCCGCTGGCAGAGATCGGGCGGGCAGCCAGCGCCGCGCTGGAGCGCTATGGCCCGGCGGCCGTGCAGTACGGCACCACCGAGGGCCACTTGCCGCTGCGCGAGTGGATTGCCGCGCAGACGCCGGGACTGACGCCGGCCCACGTGCAGATCACCACCGGCAGTCAGCAGGCGCTGGACCTGCTGGGCAAGATACTGATCAATGAGGGCGACCCCGTGCTGGTGGAAGCGCCCACCTACCTGGGTGCGCTGCAATCGTTCCAGCCCTACGGCCCGCAGTATCTGGAGATGCCCACCGATGACCAGGGCATTGACGTGGACGCTCTGGCAACCCTGTTGCGGACGCAGCGCGACCGGGGCCAGCGTCCGAAGCTGATGTATGTCATCCCCAACTTTCAGAACCCCACCGGGCGCACCCTCAGCCTGGAGCGCCGCCGGCGGCTGGTGGAGCTGAGCGCCGAGTACAGCGTGCTGGTCATCGAGGACGACCCCTACGGCAAGCTGCGCTTTGTGGGCGAGGAATTGCCCAGCCTGTACAGCCTGTCGCTGGAAGCCTGCGGCGGCGACCCTGACCTGAGCCACGTGATTTACTGCTCCAGCTTCTCCAAGACCCTGGTGCCGGGCCTGCGTGACGCCTGGGTGCAGGCTGCCGCGCCCATCACCGACAAGCTGGTGCAGGCCAAACAGGGCGCCGACCCGCACACCCCGACCCTTACCCAGATGATCGTGGCCGAACTGGTGCAGGATGTGCTGCCCCGCCAGATTGAGCGCGTGCGCGTGGCTTACGGCGAGCGGGCGGCATTGATGGTGGCCGGGCTGCGCCAGCACTTTCCTGAGGGCACGCAGTTCACCGAGCCAGAAGGTGGCATGTTCCTGTGGGTCACGTTGCCTGAAGGGATGGACACGGCCGCCCTGTTACCCTGCGCGGTAGAACGCGGGGTGGCTTATGTGCCAGGAGCGCCTTTTTACGCGCTGGGTGGGGGCAGCAGCGCCATGCGGCTGAGCTACAGCAACGCCGCGCCCCCGCAGATTGAGACGGGCATAGCGGCGCTGGGCGCGGCATTGCGGGCCGCGCTGTAAGAGCAGGTGGGCAACTGGGGCGCGGCAGCCCGGCCCACCTTGCTCTGGCCCGGCCCCCCTCTAAGCCTGCCGCGCCTCACTCAGCAACTCTGAGAGGCGCGAGAGGCAGCGGCTGTACTTCTTGGCAAAAGCGCCGTGGCGGTAGCTGTCGTCGAACAGGGTGTCCAGCGAGGTGCCGGTGAACGCTGCACGCAGGCCCATGTCGTACACCTTGTCTATAAAGTGCACCAGCCGCAGCGCCGAGTTCTGGTCATCCAGCGGGTGCAGGCCGGTGACCGCCACCGCCTGTACGCCGTCCAGCAGCGCCGCAAACTGACTGGGATGTACCGCTGTCAGGTGCCGGTCCAGATCGTCCGCCGCGATGACACTCAGGGATTCACGCGGCTGACGGGACAACCACTGGCCGAACTCGGCTTCACTCAGCGGCAGCGAGGGCGCGGTGCCCCGGTGGCGGTAGTCGGGGCCGTCCACTCGCTGCGAGTGAAACTGCCCGGCAATCGCCTCAATCTGCCGCTGAAAGTCGGTGGTCGAAAAGCGGCCCTCGCCCAGTGCGCCGGGCGCGGTGTTGGACGTGGCGACGACATTCACGCCCGCCGGAATCAGCGCTTCAAGCAGCGTGTTCGCCATGTGGGTGTTGCCGGGATCGTCCAGCTCGAATTCGTCAATCAGCAGCAGGTCGTAGCCGCGCAGTGCCTCTATGGCCTGCGGCATTTTCAGCGCGCCGATCAGGTACATCAGGTCCTGAAAGCTCATCAGGGCGACCCGGCTGCCTGGGCCGCGTTCCCGCGCCGCGTAGTAGGTGCTGGCGAGCAGGTGCGTCTTGCCCACGCCAAAGCCGCCGTCCAGATACAGGCCGCGCCCGGCAGGCTTCACCACCTTCTGAAAAGGCCAGATGCCGGTCTTTTTGGGAGGCTGCGGTTCCAGAAACTGTTGCAGGCTCTGGCGGGCCGCCTCCTGCGAGGGAAAATCCGGGTTGGGCCGGTAGGTTTCAAACCGCGTCTGGGCAAAGCGGGCGCTGGGCACCAGGGTGTCAAGCAGGCGGCTGCGGTCTAGGGTGGGCTGGCGGGAGCG
>JAUNHF010000192.1 GCA_030524065.1 Deinococcus sp. | reverse complement strand
AGCGGGCGGCTGCGGTACATCAGGGATAGTGTTGGTCTGGAGCAGTGCGCGGGGAGTCGTACATGCGGCGGTGACACTCGGTGAGGGGTGGGGCCCGCAAAAGGCCGCGCAGACGTGATAGACACCGCGCATGGTGTTGTCCGCTGACGAGATCAAGCGGCTGAATCGCGTGAGGGGCTGGCGGCAGGAACGGCGGCTGCTAACATAAGCTGCTATGAATGAACCGCGTCCGCTTCAGCCTCAGCCTGTTGCCCTTGCCCTGAGCGGGGGCGGTGGACGCTCCTTTTATCAGGTCGGGGCGTTGCAGGCGCTGGAGGATGCCGGATTTACCTTCTCTGCCCTGGCCGGCACGTCGTCAGGTGCGATTCTGGCAGCGTTGCTGGCGGCGGGACACAGCGGCCGCGAGGTTCAGCGGCTCCTGCGTGAAGGTCATCCCCCCGGCTGGTTCGACCTGACCCTGGGCCAGGGGCTGATTCAGCCGACCGGGCAGCAGGAGTGGCTCGAAGCGGTGCTTCCGGAAACCTTCGGGGACTTGCCGCTGCCGCTGATCGTACCTACCACCGACATCCAGACCGGCGAAGAAGTCACGTTCTCCAGCGGTCCGCTGGTGCCGGCCATCATGGCCAGCAGCGCCTTTACCGGGGCGGTGTTCCCGCCGTGCTGCGGAGGCCGCTGGCTGTCGGACGGCGGCCTGGTCAATGAGGTGCCGGCAGACCTGGCGCGGCGCATCAGTGACCTGCCGGTGATTGCACTGGACGCCACCGCTCCGCTGCTGGAACTGCAATTTCCCGATCCGGGGGAGCACCGGGGTGGCCTGCTGGGGCTGGCGTCTACCGGGTCGCCCAGCCTGCCGGAGATCTTGCTGCAAGCCTTTACCATCACCCAGGGCCACCTGACACAGCGCAAACTGCAAGACGCCGATCCCGACTGGCTGGTGGATTTTGACCCGCTGCGTGAGTTGCAGCTTCAGAACCTTGATCAGCTTGACCGTGGGGTGGAGATTGGGTACGGCTTTATGCAGCAGTTCATTGACCAGTATGTGCAGCCGGCTGGGCCAGACGCCGCCCCACAGCAATAAGGCCGGTGGGGCGGCCCAGCCCCCTCAGCGCCGGGGCGGTTTGGAGAGGTCGGGCGCACCCGGCTGGCGGCGGCTCAGGCGTTCACTGAGGGGTTGTTGACCGGGACGTTCACTTTGCGGGGTGGCCGGGACTGGCGCCGCGTGGCCTGGTTCTTCGTCGCCTGATTCTTCATCCCACGCGTCCTGCTCGGCATCGGGCCAGCTTTGGGGGTGGGGGTTCAGTGGGCGCGGGCTGCCTTCATCACGGTCCAGAGTGTCTTCCGCCCAGGCATCCTCGGACCAGGTCTCTGGAGCTTGTTCTGCGGCCGGCCAAGTGGCCGCGTCCTGAGGCGCCGGAGCCACCACGCGGCGCGGCGGGTGGCGGCGGGCCAGCCCTATCAGGCCCAGCACGCCCAGCAGTCCCCACGGAAAAGCCGGGCCGCTGACAGTGACGACGGCCGTTTGCTGGGCGGTGGCCTGGGCGCTGTGCACAGAAGTGCCCGGCAGGCCCCAGGTCAGTGCCAGCAGCCAGATCAGCGCGGGCAGTCGGACAGACAAAACAGTGAAGCGCATGGTGCCCCACTGTATAACGTCTGCCCTGCCGTGCATCTCTGCGCTCCTTCTCTGACCCAGCACTGCCAGTTTCAGGGTTTGGTACCTGTCCCAGAGGGGAATCAGCGCAGGTAATTTTCCCATTCCGGCTGGGTCTGCGCGAACTGACCGTGGGCAAACACCCGGAATGAGGGCACCCGTGGGCCGCTACGCAGGGGCATTTCGGCTTCTTCGGGGGTGCGGCTGCCCTTGCGCTGGTTGCAGGCGCGGCAGGCGGTAGTGACATTGGTCCACTCGTGCCGGCCTCCACGGGAGCGCGGCAGCACGTGGTCCAGCGTCAGGTTGTCGCTGCTGCCGCAGTACTGACACTCGAACGAATCGCGGCGCAGCACATTGCGGCGGTTAAACGGCACGGCGAAGGTGTTCGGGCGCCGCACGTACCGCCGCAGCCGGATCACGCTGGGCACCTGCAAGACGGTAGACGGCGAGCGCACCACGTCGCGGCTTTCTTCCAGCACTTCCGCCACTCCGTACTGCGTCAGGGTGATGGCGCGCTTGATGCTGGTGACCTGAAGCGGTTCATACGAAGCGTTCAGCACCAGGACGCGCGCAGCGTTCAGGTCCGGCGCCGGTCTTCCGGCTGGCCGTGGCTCTCCCTCCTGTCCTGCGTAGGTCATGGCGGCATTTTAGGCGGGCGCCGTCAGGAAGATGTGAGCGCTGAGCGCAGGCAACCGGCAGAATTCTTCAGAGTTGGGGGGGCACTTGTCAGTCCTGGGGGCCAGCGGCGGCCGCAAAGGGCAGTCGCTGGCCCGCTGCCCTACTTCCCGCTGCGGTCCAGAATAATGGTGACCGAGAGCTTGCCACTGGTTTCAATTTGCGCCGCGCTGCCGCTCTCGCCGGAGGTCGGCTGGTATTTGGCCAGCACGCCCCAATCAAAACGGTTGCTGACTGCCGTCTCCTTGGCGTGGACGCGAACAGGGAAGACCTCGCCAGCATGCACCACCGTCTTGGGTAGGTCAACCACCAGGTCGCCGCTCATGCTCTGGCCCTGCAACTGAAAGGTGCCGGGGTGGCTGCTGCGCTGATAGCCACCAATGCGTCCTTGCAACTCGCGGCTTTGGCCGGCTGCCAGGGTGATTTCGCTCAGCTGTTTGCCGCCGGGCTCCGACACGATCAGGTAACCGCCCGCGCAGCCCAGGTTGCGCAGCTGCCCAATGTCATAGGCGGACAGCAGCAGCGTAGGCACAAACGACGCCACCACCAGGCCCAGGCCGAACATGGCGCGGGGCCGGTTGTTCCACTGCGAGGCGGTCAGGCCTATCCCCCCCGGCCCCAGCAGCAGCGGCATCACCAGAGCCAGAACCGTGTGGCCCTGGCAGGGATCGCCCAGCAGGTGCTGCCCGGCCCAGCGCACCAGCAAAGCGGCGGCGGCGGCCAGCGCCCAGCCCAGCAAGAAGGGCCTAAGCGGCCAGCCGAACGCCGGCTGCTCAGGCTGGCCGCCATCTCCTGGGCGGGCCGCTGCCAACTCAGGCCCAGGCAGCGAAGACCCGGTCAAGAGGCCACGGCTTCCTGAGCAGCCGCACCGGAAGAAGCCGCCTCACAGCAGGGGCAGACGCCCATAAATTCCAGCCGAATGTCGGTCACGGTAAAGCCGGCGGGCAGGGCGCCTTCAGGCAGGTGCGGTACCAGCGAGGCGTCGATATCAAAAATGGCGCCGCACTGCCGGCAAACCGCGTGGTGGTGGTGCTCCTCTTCGTGGCGGAAGTCATAGCAGGTGGCGCCGCCGGTACGCTCGATGGTCACGGCAATTCCGTCGCGTACTAGGGCGTCCAGGGTGCGGTAGACCGTCCCCAGGCTGACCGTGGGCTGGAGTTTGCGAACTTCGGAATGAATCCAAGCGGCGTCGGGATGACAGCGGGCTGCGCGTAACACCTCGATGACCGCCTGGCGCTGCTTGGTCTGGCGTACCATCGTCATGAAGCCAGCATAGCAAACCCCCTGGCCGCGCCCTATGGCGGCGGACACGGTCGTTGCCTGGCCGGTCCTCTACAGCCCAGCTTTCTGCAAGAGTCCAGCTTTCTGCAAGCCGGTTCTTTGCGGCCCCGTCATCTGGCGGGCGATATCTGGGGCATAGTAAGCGCCATGCCTGAGCGCCTCTTGCAGCTGCTGACCACCACGCCTCAGTCCGGCGACGACCTGGGGGCCGCCCTGGGCCTTAGCCGCGTGTCGGTCAATGCCCTGGCCCGGCGCCTGCGCGAGCAGGGGGTGCCGCTGCATATCGGCCGGGCAGGGTACGCGCTGGCCGCGGGGACGCCCGCGCCGGGACTGCTGCCGCTGCGGGGCGAGTTTGGGCGGGCGCTGCGGTACTTCGGGGAAATTGGCAGTACCCAGGACACGCTGCGCGACTGGGCCGCTGACCCCCTGAGCCCCGCGCCGCACGGCGCCGCCGTGGTGGCCGAGCGGCAAACTGCTGGCCGGGGCCGCCGGGGCCGCACCTGGCAGACTG
>JAUNHF010000191.1 GCA_030524065.1 Deinococcus sp. | reverse complement strand
TCTGGAAGGAGACCTGCTGGTGCCGGGGTTCGTGCTGCGCGAGTTGCAGCTGCTCGCCGATCACTCCGACGCCCAGCGCCGCACCCGGGGCCGGCGTGGCCTGGCGGTGCTGGAAGAGTTGCAGGAGCTGCGTCCCCTGCGCGTAGATGACTGGGACGACGCGGCGCTGGATAAGGTAGACGACAAACTGATCCGCTTCGCCCGCGAAACTGGCGGCAAGCTGGTCAGCAACGACAACGCCCTGAGCCGCATCGCCAAGTTGCAAGACGTACAGGTGCTCAGTATCCACGAGGCGGCGGTGGCCCTGCGCCCGCAGGTGCAAGCAGGCGACTACCTCACCATCACCGTCAGCAAGGGCGGGCAGCAGCAGGGCCAGGGCGTGGGCTACCTCGAAGACGGAACCATGGTGGTGGTAGAAGGTGGCCTCAAATTCAAGGGCAAGCCCCTGCGGGTGATGGTGGTGAACAACGTGCAGACCAATGTGGGCCGCATGATCTTTGCCAAGCCGGACGAAGCGGCCTAGATGGAGTCTGCAACGCGGGGAGAGCGCAGGGGCGTCTGTGGCCCTTGTGCGTCTCCTCGCGGTCCCCGCGCCCCCGCGCCAGACGCCGGGCCCCTTGCAGGTTCAGTGGTCTGTTCCGGCCCTCTGCCGCGCCGTCCAAGCCCTTTTCGTCCTCCCCCGTGCGCCCCAGGTTCACTGCAAATGCGGGGAAATACCGGAGTTCAGGCCGCCATCCGGACGACCCCCTCAAAGGTGAGCAGCACAGCTATTTTCGGGCATTCTCTAAAGGTTTTTCTAGACTGCGGCGCCCAGCATGGCCCGTCCAGCAGCTAGGCTAAGGTATCAAGGGGTGCGTTCTTGCAGATTCAACCAGCCATGAGCCCATACGCGAGGGAGGCTTGCCGCCAGATCACGCGCCGGCACAGCCAGACCTTTTACCTGGGGTCGCTCTTTTTTCCGGCGTCACAGCGCCCGGCGGTGTGGGCGGTGTACGCCGCCTGCCGCGAGGTGGACGACTTGGTGGATGAACCGGGCTACGACCCAGCCGCCGCCGTGGACACTTGGTGGGGGCGCGTGCAGGCGGCCTTTGCCGGGCAGGCTGCGCCCGGTGACGCGGTGGGAGAGGGGCTGGCCTGGGCGGCGCAGCGCTACCCGCTGGACCTGGCCGCCTTTGCCGACCTGCGGGCCGGCATGGAGCTGGACCTGCGGATGGACCGTGGCGGGCACCGCTACACCAGCCTGGACGAGTTGGACCACTACTGCTACTGCGTGGGCGGCGTGATTGGCCTGATGATCGCGCCCATCAGCGGGTATTCGGGCGGACCGCAGACGGTAGAGCGGGCGCTGCGGCTGGGGCGGGCCATGCAGCTGACCAATATTCTGCGCGACGTAGGTGAGGACTGGGCGCGGGGTCGCCTGTACCTGCCCAGCGCCCTGATGACCCACTTTGGCGTTAGCGAAGACGACATTGCCGCCGGGCGAATCACCCCGCAGTACCGCGCCCTGATGGCCCAACTGAGTGCCCGGGCCCGGCAGGACTACGCCTATGGCCGGGCCGGACTGGCGCAGCTGCACGGGCGTGGCCGCTGGGCGGTGGCGGTGGCCGCCGACCTGTACGAAGGCATTCTGGACGAGCTCGAACGCCGCGACTTTGACAACCTCAGCGGGCGGGCGGTGGTGGGCCGGGGGCGCAAGCTGCGGCTGACCGCCCGCGCCGCCCTGCGCGAAGGTGCCGCGCCCCGCTCGGGCCAAAAGCGCGGCTGCGGGGCTGGTTCGCCCCTCTAGCCCACACTGCTCAGGCCACTTTCGCCCAACTCTTTTCCCGATTTTTTCCGAGGTGCTATGACATCCACGACCGATTCTTCCCGCCCCGCACCCCTGCGCAAGACTGCCCTGATCATCGGCTCCGGCATCGGGGGACTGAGCCTGGGGATTCGCCTGCAAAGCCTGGGCTTCGACACCCAGATTCTGGAACGCCTGGACGCTCCCGGTGGCCGCGCCTATCAGAAGCGCACGCCAGACGGCTACGTCTTTGATATGGGGCCGACCGTACTGACCGTGCCGCACTTTATTGAGGAGCTGTTTGCGCTGGAGCGGGACCAAGCGGCGCTGGCGGCGGCGGACTATCCGCCGTCCACCCTGAGCGGTGAGCGGGTGCGTGAAGGCGTGAGCGGCGGCCCACGCACGAGCGACTACGTGCGGCTGGTGCCGATTTTGCCGTTTTACCGCATCTACTTTGATGACGGCACCTACTTCGATTACGACGGCGACCCGGAGCACACCCGCCAGCAGATTGCCGAGCTGGCCCCAGGAGACCTTGAGGGCTACGAGGACTTTAACCGCGACGCCCGCGCCATTTTTGAGCGGGGCTTTTTGGAGCTGGGCTACACCCATTTTGGCGACCCGGCCACCATGCTGAAAGTGGTCCCCGACCTGCTGCGGCTGGACGCGGTCCGCACGCTGTTCAGCTTTACGTCCAAGTATTTTGCCAGCGACAAGATGCGGCAGGTGTTCTCGTTCGAGACGCTGCTGGTGGGCGGCAATCCCCTCAGCGTGCCCGCCATCTACGCCATGATCCACTTTGTCGAGAAAACCTGGGGTATCCACTACGCTATGGGCGGCACCGGGGCGTTGGTGCAGGCGATGGTCCGCAAGTATGAGGAACTGGGCGGGCAGATTCGTTACGGGGCGGGCGTGGAGGAGATTCTGACCACGCCCCGCCCCGGCCCCCTGGGCAGGCCAGCGGCGCGGGGCGTGCGGCTGGAAAGCGGCGAGGAGCTGCACGCCGACATCGTGGCGAGCAACGGCGACTGGGCCAACACCTACCTCAAGCGGCTGCCGGCGGCGGCCCGGTGGGTGAACAGTGACCTGCGCGTGAAGGTGGCGGCCCAGAGCATGGGCCTGGTGGTGGTGTATTTCGGTTTCCGGGACGCGGGCTACGCGCCGCTGGACCTGCGCCACCACAACATCATCCTGGGGCCGCGTTACGAGGAGCTGCTGGGCGAGATTTTCAGCGGCGGCGTGCTGGGCGAGGACTTTAGCCAGTACCTGCACATTCCTACCCTGACCGACCCCAGCCTGGCCCCGGCTGGGCACCACGCCGCCTACACGCTGATTCCGGTGCCCAACAAGTCCGGGCGCGGCGCAGCCCTGAACTGGGAAAAAGAAGGCCCGGAGTTGGTTAAGCGGGTGATGGAGTTCCTGGAAGAGCGCGGCTACATTCCCCACCTGGCCGAGCGCCTGACCCACCTGGAATGGATTACGCCGGACTACTTTGACCAGACGCTTGACAGCTTTGTGGGCAACGCCTTTGGCCCCGAGCCCAAGCTGATTCAGAGCGCCTTTTTCCGCCCGCACAACCGCAGCGAGGACGTTCGGGGGCTGTACATGGTCGGCGCCAGCGCCCAACCCGGCGGCGGCACCCCCAGCGTGATGATGTCGGCCAAGATGACGGCGCGGCTGATTGCCGAGGATTTTGGGATTCATCCGGAGATTGCTCAGGGAGTGCCAGCGGGGTATCCGACCGAATGACGGGCCGACCCTTACCTGGCTATCAGACTCCTGAAGAAGCCGTGGCCGAGCTGCGTGGTTGGCTCAGGCAAGCGGACGCGGCTCAGGGGCGCCGGGGCCGGCACACGGAATTGGAGCCGCTGTCTCCGGAGATGGTGGCCGACACTGCCGCCGACTACGCCCGGTTGCTGGCAGCGGTGCGCTTGCTGGCTGAGCGCTACCCGGACGGCGAGGCGCTAGCGGCCGACTACGACGCTTTCGCTGGGGCGAACGTGCTGCTGCGGGCGGCGGCCATCTCCGCGCTCAACCTGCTGGACACGCCCTGGCCCAGCTTTCCGCGCCTGGGCCTGAGCGACAGCTTTGAGTACGAGGGGAGTGGGGCCGGGTTCGTGCGGGTGTGGGTGAGCGGAAACTAGCAGGCGTTGGCTCCAACGCAGCCCCGCCCGCTTCAGAAACAGGCCCAAGCACTTGGCATGGGCCTGTTCGCTTTGTGCAGCCCTTGCCTCAGGAGGCTGCGGGGCCGGCGCTCAGCTTTCTAGCCGCATGACCGTGCTGCCCGCGATGCTCTTGCTGACCAGCAGCTGCGTGGGCAGGCGCTCGCTGAGGCTTTCCACGTGCGTGACCACGCC
>JAUNHF010000190.1 GCA_030524065.1 Deinococcus sp. | reverse complement strand
ACGGGGCCTGAGCGCCGGGAACCTGAGCGCCGAGCAGTTGCAGGAATGGCTGTTTCCTACGCTGGACCGTGCCTACGCCGGCCTGCTGGATGAAGACAGCCGGCGCGGGATGCTGCGCAGCCTCTCCGAACAGCTGGTCGCGCAGGAACTGGGAGCTGTATTTGCCCCTACGGCCCTGAGCACTGCGGCGCCTGACAGTGCAGCGACCGACACTGCGGTCACTGGCACTGCGGCAACTGGGCCTGTCCAGACTGCGCCCGCCATGCCTGCCCAAGAAGCGGATGAAGGAGTGGCCGATGAAGACTGGGATTTCGGTGAGGATGAGTTCGAGCTGGAGGACCCCGAATACCTGAACGCCCCGGTCACGCGGGCCTACGACCTGGGCCAAAGCGCCGACCAGAGCCGCCTGATTGCCGATCTGGGCCGGGTCAGCGGCGTGCAGAGCGTGATGATTTGCCGTGAGAACGGCGAAGTGATGCAGATGCGTTCGCTCAAAGACCTGTCGGCCCTGGGCAGCGTGGTGGCGGCCACTGTGCTGCTGCTGCGCGGCCGCTCACTGCGGTTGATGTCGGCCCAAGTGGGGGGCACGGTGGTCTGCGTGCGCCCGCTGGGCAGCTACGCCGTGGCTGTCCTCGCCAGCCCGGAAGTGAACAGTGAACGTGGGCCGGCTGCTGGGCGAGCTGAGCCAGGTTCGGGCCGAGAACGCCGCTTGAACCACCGGCCGCGAGCCTTTTCTGGCGCCGCTGCGGCACTGCTCGGCGCAGTGCTGTTCACCTGGCCGGCAGCCCAGGCACAGGACTTGGGCACCTACCGCCAGCTCACGGCTGAGCTGGGACGCGCCCAGAGTGTGCGGCCCAGCGACGTGGGCGCCGCACTCACCGAGCTTGACCGGGCCGAGGCCAGCTTTGCGGCGCTGCGGCCCACCCTGCGAGATCCCCAGCTAAGCCAAAGCGTGCAGGGCACCTTGGACCGGGCCCGCGCCGCGCTGGCCCGCACCCCCGCCGACTTGCAGGCCCAGACCATCTATGCCCAGGCCCTACTGCGCCAGGCCCTTTTCACGCAGACCTTGCAGGACCTGCTGGAAGGAAGGAGCGGAGCTGCGGAAGAAGGCAGCGACACCCCCGCCCGGCTGAAGCAGCTGGCACAGGACTTCGGGCTGGAGACCGCCGAGACGGCCGCGCTGAGCCAGTCTGCCCAGGCCGGGCAGTTGGGAGCAGTGGCCGCACGCCTCCAACGGGCCGCCGCGCGGCAGATCGTCCGGGAGCTGAAGCCCTGGCAGACGGAGGGCAACACTCCCCCGCCCACCCAGGACGAAGCCTACCTGCGGCTGACCCGGGCCAGCGGCTGGCACCTGCACCTGGCAGAGCTGGCCGGCACACCTGCGCCCGCCAGCTATACAGCGGCGCTGACGCAGCTGGCCCGGGGTGACCTGACCGGCGCTGCCCAGCCGGTCAGGCAACTGTCTGCGGCGGCCGAGCTGACTGCTCAGCAGCTGACGCAAGTGCTGAACACCCAGGCGCCCGCCCAGGCAACGCGGGCCACCCCCCCGGTTGCACCCAGCCCAGCAGCCACCAACGTGATCGCCGTGCCGCAGAAGCCGGCCACAGATCAGGCTCCACAGGCGGCAGCAGCGTCGGGCGGTTCCCTGGTCACGGTCACCAGCCAGCCACAGCAGGCCCCCGGCGAAGTGGGCCAGGGAGCAGCCGGGCCCGTTTATGCGGCGCTGGCCCGCGCCCTGGCCGCCGCGGCCAATCAGGACCGGGCAGCGGGCCACGCCGCCTTGCAGCAGGCCCTGGCAGCACTGAACGCACTCCCAGACACCTGGCAAGGTCCTGCCGCTGCCGATCTGGCAAGGCATTTGCAGGCTTTGTCGCGCAGCCCGGCGATTGCTCCCGGTGACATCGCCGCCGAGATCACCGAACTCCAGGCACTGGAGCAGCAAGTCCAGGAAAACCAACTGGCCCTGACCATCGCGCAGCTGCGGCATGTCACCTCAAATTTCTGGAGCGCGAAAGTTCAGGCCGCCGCTTTTCTGCTGCTGACCCTGCTGCTGCCGCTGCCGTTTTACTTCAAGTTTCGTGCGCTGGGCCACCAAAAGGGCGAGTGGCCCCTGATTGTCACCGGCATCGGCATGCTGGTGGTGCCGGCTTTCGGTGAGGGCCTGATTATCATGCTGACCTGGCTGGGCACAGTGCTGGACAGCCTACTGCTGCAAAACGCTGGCCTGCTGAGCGTCCGCCACAGTCCTCTGGGGCACTTTCTGTGGTGGCTGTTTACCCTGATCGGAGTGCTGCTGATGACAGCCGGCTTTTATCAGCTGTCACGCAGGCGGGCGCAGGTGGCTTCGGCCAAAGCACGCTGGGCCAGCGCCCGCACGCACGGCACGGGCCTGTCCGGCCCCAGCGCTGCGCCGCCCACACCCGAAACCCCCGGCAGCAAGCTGACTGGCTGGGCACGCCTGCACCAGCCGCCGGAACAAGACCAAACGGAATAACCTCTGCCAAGCCTGGCGTTCTGCCGCCGTGGCAGGACCGGACAGGGCACGCGAGCAACCGCGCAGCCACATGAAAAAACGGGAAGCCAGAGCACTCGGCTCCGGCTTCCCGTGGCAGCCCTGGGCAAGCTGCCCACGGCCACGCGGTCAGGTTTAGAAGTCCATGCCGCCCATGCCGCCCATGTCGGGGGCACCAGCGGGGGCCTTTTCAGGCTCGGGCTTGTCGGCCACGATGGCTTCGGTGGTCAAAATCAGCGCGCCGATGCTGGCGGCGTTTTGCAGCGCGGTGCGGGTCACCTTGGCGGGGTCCACGATACCGGCAGCGACCATGTCTTCCACGTACTCGCCGGTCGCAGCGTTAAAGCCGTAGCGGGCCTTGTCGGAGTTGATCACGGCGTTCACGATGACGCTGCCTTCTTCACCGGCGTTGGCGGCGATCTGGCGGGCGGGCTCTTCCAGGGCGCGAATCAGGATGCGGGCGCCCGTGGCTTCGTCGCCTTCCAGGCCTTCAGCGGCGCGGCGCACAGCGGGAATCACGCGCAGCAAAGTGGTGCCGCCGCCGGCCACGATGCCTTCTTCCACAGCCGAGCGGGCGGTGGACAGGGCGTCTTCGTAGCGGTGCTTCTTTTCCTTCAGTTCGGTCTCGGTGGCGGCACCCACGCGGATCACGGCCACACCGCCGGCCAACTTGGCGAGGCGCTCCTGCAGCTTCTCGCGGGCATAGTCGGAGTCGGTGCTGTCCAGCTCGGCCTTGATGGCGTTTACGCGGCTGTCGATCTGGGCCTGCTCACCCTTGCCGTCCACGATGGTGGTTTCGTCTTTGGTGATGCGCACGGTGGCGGCGCTGCCCAGCATGTCCATGCCCACGTTTTCCAGCTTGTGGCCCAGGTCTTCGCTGACCACTTCGCCGCCAGTCACAGCAGCGATGTCGCGCAGCATTTCCTTGCGGCGGTCGCCAAAGCCAGGAGCCTTCACCGCGGCGATGTTCAGGGTGCCGCGCAGCTTGTTGACCACCAGGGTCGCCAGCGCTTCGCCGTCCACGTCTTCCGCGATGATGAGCAGCGGACGGCCGGTCTGCGCCACTTTTTCCAGCACAGGCAGCAGGTCCTTCAGGGCGCTGATCTTCTTCTCGTTGATGAGAATAAAGGGGTTTTCCAGCACGGCTTCCATGCTCTCGGTGTTGGTGATGAAGTAGGGGCTGATGTAGCCCTTGTCGAACTGCATGCCTTCCACCACGTCCACTTCGGTGTCAAAGCCCTTGCTCTCTTCGATGGTGATGACGCCTTCTTTGCCCACCTTGTCCATCGCAGAGGCGATTTCTTCGCCCACCTGGGGGTCGTTGGCGGAGATGCCGGCCACCTTCTTGATGGCGTCGCTGTCTTCCACCGGCACGGCCAGCTTCTGGATCTCTTCGATGGCGGCGGCCACGGCCTTCTCAATGCCGCGCTTCAGGGCCAGGGGGTTGGCGCCGGCGGCCACGTTACGCAGGCCCTCTTTGACCACGGCCTGACCCAGCACGGTGGCGGTGGTGGTGCCGTCACCAGTGATGTCGTTGGTCTTGCTCGCGACTTCCTTGAGCAGCTGAGCGCCGATGTTCTCCAGCTTGTCTTCCAGCTCCACTTCCTTGGCGACGGTCACGCCGTCCTTGGTGATGGTGGGGCTGC
>JAUNHF010000189.1:227-4198 GCA_030524065.1 Deinococcus sp. | reverse complement strand
TCGCGGCCGGCTGTACCCGCTCAGTGGGCCTGCCGCTCGGCTTCCCAGCGCGGCTCGGCACGCACCCGCGCCCAGGCCCGCTCGAAGGCCGGGTGGGGGCGGGCGTCGGTCAGCAGCTCGGCCAGCCCAGCGGTCAGCGGGAAGCGGCGCAGGTGCAGGCTGGACTGAAATCCGCCGCCGGGCCACTCGGACAGGCTCTGAATGACGCCGCCCTCGCCGGCTTCCAGCATGAAGCGGGTGTCTGCTCCACTCAGTTCTACCCGGCACAGGTCGCCGTTTTCGCGCTCGCAGTCTTCGGCTTCCACCGTAACGGTCGAGAGGCCCGGCCAGCCCAGCGTGTCGGCCACCCAGGCGCCATACAGCTGCGCCGGCAGTGGGTTTTCTCCTGCATAGGTCAGCCGCAGCGCCAGCAGGCCGGGCAAGTGCCGCGCCGCTTCGGGGCGGTCAAACAGCTGCGCCAGAGCCTCACGCCAACCACTCAGGCGGGGCCAGCCCAGATCGGCCAGCGCGTAGTAGCGCCCCGGGCTGATGTCCAGCGTCAGCGAATCGCAAATCACCTTGTCGGCCAGCTCGGTCAGTTCGGCCAGCAGGGGGCCGCCGGGCCGGCGCTCGGCCGCCCACCAGATGTAGTTGAGGGTGGCCGGGCGCAGCAGCGGCAAAATAGCGCCGCGCAGCTGCTCCTCGCCCGCTTCCAGCACCAGCCGCTCCACGTAGCGCCCCCCCACCTGCGGGACCAAGCTGACCTGCACCTCAACGGCGTCGCTGCCCCCATCATCCAGCACGCCGATAATCTGCCGCCCGGCGTAGCGGCCCTGCAATCCGGCCAGCGCTTCTTCCACTTTTTTCAGGTGGGCGCGCTCGGTCAGCGCCACCAGATTGCCGGTGGCGGCGCGGGTCTGCACGCCCAAGCAGTCCCACAGGCCACTGATCGCGTTCTCGGCGCCACGCACGGTGGTCAGGCACGGCTCCAAGCAGGCCGGGTCCACAGCGCGGTCCTGCCCCGCCGGGGTCACAGGCGCCTCCAGCGACGGCCCTGGCCGATCAGGCGGTCCGCCTCGTCCGGTCCCCAGGTGCCGCTGGTGTACAGCTGCGGGCGGCCCTGGCCTTCCCAGGAGTCCAGCAGGCCCTGCACGATCCGCCACGACTCCATCACTTCTTCTGCGCGGGGAAACAGCGAGGCGTCGCCGGTCAGGGCGTCCAGCAGCAGCCGTGAGTAAGGGCTTTCCAGCGGCGCTCCGAAGGCGTCGTAGCGGAAATCCATCACCACTTCGCGCAGGTCCATCTCCTGCCCCGGCATCTTGGAACTGATTTTGAGGCTTACCCCTTCATCGGGCTGAATGCGGAAGGCCAGCACATTGCGCTCCACATTGGGAAAGATGCTCAGCGGGGGACGCTTGAACACCACCGCGATTTCGGTGACTTTCTTGGGCAGGCGCTTGCCGGTCCGCAGGAAAAACGGCACGCCCTGCCAGCGCCAGTTGTCTACTTCCAGGCGCACGGCCACATAGGTCGCGGTGCGCGAATCGGGGTCCACGCCCTTTTCATCCTTGTAGGCGGCCAGGCGCTCACCATAGAGGGTGCCCGCTGCGTACTGCCCGCGCACGGCCACCTCATCCACCGTTTCCGGGGTAATCCGGCGGGTGGCCTGCAACACCTTGGCCTTCTCATCGCGCAGGGCGTCGGGTGAGCCGGGGGCAGGCGGCTCCATCGCCGTCAGCGCCAGCAGTTGCAGCAGGTGGTTTTGGAGCATGTCGCGCACCGCGCCGGCTTCCTCGTAGTATCCGGCGCGGCCTTCCAGTCCCAGCTCCTCGGACGCCGTGATCTGCACGTGGTCAATCAGGTTGCGGTTCCACAGCGGCTCGAAGATGGCGTTGCCGAAGCGGATCGCCAGCAGGTTCTGCACCGTTTCCTTGCCCAGATAATGGTCAATGCGGTAAATCTGCGACTCGTCCCAGTGGCGGGTCAGCTGCGCCTGCAACTCGCGGGCCGATTGCAGGTCACGCCCAAACGGCTTTTCGATCACCAGCCGGCGCCAGCCTGCCTCCTGTTCATGCAGTCCCTGCGCGGCCAGCCCGTCACTCACGGGAATAAACAGGCTGGGCGGCAGCGACAGGTAAAAAAGAGCATTGGCCGTTTCGCTTTCCTCACAGAAAGTGGCAATCTGCGCGTAAACCTCGGTGCCTCCCAGGTCGCCGGAGCGGTAGGCCAGCGTGCCCAAAAAGGCGCCGAGGGTGGATTCGTCGAATTCGTCGGTTTCGCTGCTTTCCCGCAGGGCCTGCTCTACAAAGCCCCGAAACTCATCTGCCGTCATCTCCTGACGGCCCACCCCCAGCACCTGCACCGCACTGCTGAGCAGGCCGTCTTGGAACAGCCCGAAGATGGCCGGCAGCAGCTTGCGCCGCGCCAAGTCGCCCGACACCCCGAAAATGACCAGGGTGGCCGGCTCGGGGGCACTCTGCCGCCGCATGACCTCGCGGAAGGGGTTGCCCGCCGGTGCGCCAGTCAGGGCCGCTGCGCCGGGGGCGCTGGCTGGGCCGCCGGGCTTCTCTAGGCCCTTGCCGGCACTCATTCGCCGTCCTTGACCCGCTGCTGGCCGGTTTCACCCAGTTGCTCGGCGGCGCTGGTCTGCGCAGGGTTGAGATCGGGCACCAAGCCTTCTTGGCGGTGCGCCTCTACGGTCTTGATGGCGTGGCCGCCAAAGGCGCGGCGCATCACGCTGAGCATCTGCCCGGCGTAGCTCAGCTCCTGCTGGCTGCGGAAGCGCATCTGGGTTGCCAGGGTAATCACCGGGGCCGGCACGCCCTGCTCAATAGAATCGATGATGGTCCAGCGCCCCTCACCGGAATCGGCCACATAGTCGCTGACACCGTCCAGCCCCGTACCTTGCTGCAAAGCTTCGGCGGTCAGGTCCAGCAGCCAGGACCGGATCACGCTGCCATGCCGCCACAGCTCGGCAATCTGGGCCATGTCCAGGTCGAATTCGGACTTGGCCTTCATCAGCTCAAAGCCCTCAGCGTAGGCCTGCATCATGCCGTACTCAATGCCGTTGTGGACCATTTTGACGTAGTGCCCCGAGCCGCTGGGCCCCATGCGGCCCCAGCCCCGGTCGGGCGCGGGTGCGAGCGTCTCCAGCAGCGGGCGCAGGCGCTCTACTGCCGCTTCGTCGCCGCCCACCATCATGGCGTAGCCTTCCTGGAGGCCCCACACTCCGCCGGAAGTGCCCACGTCCACGTAATGAATGCCCTGGGCGCGCAGTTCCTCGGCGCGGCGCATGGTGTCTTTGAAGTTGGAGTTGCCGCCGTCAATAATGATGTCGCCCGGTGCCATGTGCGCGGCCAGGTCCTCCAGCACGCTCTGGGTGATCGGCCCGGCCGGGACCATCATCCACACGGCGCGCTCTCCAGGCTCGCCCAGTTGCCGCAGCAGGTCAGCCACGTCCTGCGCGCCGACCATGCCCTGCGCACAGAGGTCGGCCACCACGCCTGCGTCGCGGTCCAGGCCGACGATGCGGTGCCCGCCCCCCAGCAGGCGGCGCACCATGTTGCCGCCCATCTTCCCCAGGCCGATCATGCCCATTGCTGCGGTGTTGGTCATTATTGTCATGGGGGCCATGATACGCGGGGGAGGTCAGCGCTCGTCACCTGCCCGTGTACGGCCTTACTTTCGCTGGCATCACCGCCTATTTCGGCAGACCCAGCGTCAGGGCGCGGGGGCAGGTGTGGGGACTGGCACCGGCTCAGCCGGAGCACCTTGCAGGGCTTCCGGCCCCAGCGACAGCAGCAGGGCACCCACCAGAGCCACCACCACGGCGTTGTTCAGGCCGTGCAGCAGCATGGAGTAGCGCAGGCCCCGCGTGCTGGCTGCGTGCCAGGTCAGCAGTCCCAACCACAGCTGCGGCAGCGGCAAGGTGCCGGGCAGGAGGTTGTGCGACCGCGCAAAGATCACGGCCGCCCCCAGGCCCACCGTCAGCG
>JAUNHF010000189.1:0-217 GCA_030524065.1 Deinococcus sp. | reverse complement strand
GCCGGCAGCACCCGCCACAGGCCCAGGCGCAGCAGCAAAGGAATGCCCCGGAAGATCAGTTCTTCAAGCACGGGCACCAGCACGGCGAGCAGCAGGGTCAGCGGCAGCAGCGCAAAGTACCCCAGGTACGCCAGCCCCAGCTCATGTACGGTTTTGCCCAGCGGGCTTGAGCGGGCGTAGGCAGCCCGCCAGCGCCGCAGCAGCCCCGGTGGCCGAG
>JAUNHF010000188.1 GCA_030524065.1 Deinococcus sp. | reverse complement strand
GTCTAGGATGTCGGGGCTGAAGCCGGGGTCGGCCTGGGCTAGAGCAGCTGCGTGAACCTGCGCCGCCTCGTGGCCCACGATAGGGCTGTAGGCGTCCAGCATATCGGGCAGGCTGACGGGCTGCACTGCCGCGCCCAGCCCCTCCAACCGTCCGGCCACGCCGCTCAGGGCCTGCTGCGCCGCCTCGTCCAGCCAACCTACCGGGTTCCACACTCCCACCCGCACACCCGCCCAGCTCTGTGCCGGGACCGCTGCACCGCTCAGGGCCTCGTGCACCCGCAGGATGATTCCAAAATCACGGGCCAGGGGGCCGGCATGGTCGCAGGTGGGGCTGAGCGGCAGCACGCCAGCAGTTGGCCAGGCCGGGTGGTCTTTGGTCGGCTTGTAGCCATACAGGCCGCACCACGCCGCCGGAATGCGGATGGACCCGCCGGTATCGGTGCCCAGCGCGAAGTCTACCTGCCCCAGCGCCGCACTGACCGCTGCACCAGACGAACTGCCGCCCGTTACATGGCCCGGCAAAAAGGGGTGCTCGGTGCCACCAAAGGCGTTGGCTCCCAGCACTCCCATCGCAATCTCGTGCAGGTGGGTCTTGCCGGCCGCGCTCGCCCCCAGCCGCAGCAGGTGAGCGACCAGTGGACTGGGGGCCACGTCCGGCAGTGGGGCGCGGGTGCTGGCACTCAGGGGCCAGCCGGGCACCCCGAACAGATCCTTGACCGAGAAGCTGAGGCCACCGAGGGGGCCGCCCGGAGCACCGGGCAGCGGCTCGGCGGGGCGGTAGGCCCAGGCGCGCTGGACATCCTGAAAACTGGAAGCTGACATGCGCCCAGTGTAGGTCTCTCCGCGTAGGCCGCTTGGTGTAGGTCACCCCCCGGCTGCCTCGTCGTCGCCCGCGTCTTCCTCAGCGGTGACCGGCGGCGTGCGGTTCTTGCCGATTTCGCGCACCTGCCCGGCAAAGCGCCCACGAATGTCCTCGTACATGGGGTGGGCGCGAATATCGCGGATAGGCGCTCCTGTGGTCTGGGCCGCTGGCGTGGCCTGGGATACGGCTGCTGGCCGGCGCTCTCCCTGCGCGGCTGGGCGAGGTGCAGAGGCAGCGGGTTCACCCCGCGCGGCTCCCCCCGGCCGATCACCGCCTGCGGGCGCTGCGCGTTCACTCGGGGGGCCGAAGTCCTCCCAAGCGGGTTCCTCGGTCACGGGTTCGCCCAAATACAGCTCGCGGGCGGCCGTCTCTGCCGGGGTTTCGGGGGTGTGCTCGGCTGCGCCCGCCGGCAGGGGCGGCTCCTCGGCGGGGTCGTCCTGCCAGGGGGGCGCAGCTCCCGGCAGCGGGGCTTCGGCCATGTCGTCGGGCGTGGGCGGGGGCGCGGGGCGCAGCCGGGCCGCGGCCTGGGCAGGCGCGGCTTGTGGCTCAGGGCTGGCTTCAGCTTCAGCCTGCGGCGTCTCAGCGGGGGCGCGGGCCGGCGCTGCGCGGCGGGCGAGGGGGTCAAAATCGTCTACGGCGCCCTGGCCGGCAGGTTCAGGCGCAGGCTGGGAGGCCGGTTTGGACGGCGAAGCTGGCGCAGAAGGGGCTGGCTCAGCCGGGGGGGCAGCGGCAGCGGGGGCCCCCGCCACGCGCTCGGCCGCCGCCTGCCCACCGCCGACCGGAAATTTGCGCCCGCCGTCCGCCGTGATGATTTCCAGCGTGACTGGCCCAAAGACCTGCTCCAGCAGCGGGGTCAGTTCGTCCAGCTTGGTCACGATCTGCCGGGCGTGGAAGCTGCCCCGGGCGTCGTAGCTCAGGCTGACGTAGCCGGCCTCGGCGTGCATGCGGGCGGGCTTGAGAAAAGCGCGGGTCTGCATGCTGACCTGCGCCAGCACGTCGGCCCAGGTGCCGCCTGCGGGAGCGGCAGGCTGCGGCGCCGGGCGGGCGGCCGCCGGGGCCGGGGCGCGGCGCTGGCTGGGGTCAAAGTCGTCCACGGCAGGTCCCGCCGGGGCTGGGGCGGGTCTCGCCGGGGCCATGGCGACCTGGCCGCCCCCCGCCCGCAGGGCGGCCAGGTCACGCTCCAGCCGGTCCAACCGCGCAACCAGGTCGCCGCCCGCTGGGGCCGCAGCAGACTGCACCGGGACGATGGCCCCAGCACGGCGCTCACCGTCGGCCGCCAGCAGGGCGTGGGTCAGCGCCAACTCCAGACTCAGCAGGTCAGCAGCGCGGGAAAAGCGGCTTTCCTGCTCATCCAGCGCCGCTTGCAATCTCAGCAGCCGGGATATGTTGGCCCCGTCCAGCCGGGCGGCCTGGGCCTGCGGGCCTTCCAGCACCCCCAACTCGGCGTGAATGGCCTGCGACAGCGCCTCCACCAGCCCTTCTACCACGGTGCGGGCCGCGAACCCGGCGCGGTACAGCTCGCCCGCGCCGCTCAGGGCGGGGCCAGCGTCACCCTGCACCAGCGCTCCGGCCAGCGCCCGCATCTGCTCACCGGGAGGCAGGCCCAGCGCTTCTTCTACCCCGCGCCGGGTGATGGCGGTGCCGGCGGCCAGCATCCGTTCTAGCAGGCTTTCGCCGTCGCGCATGGCTCCGTCGGCCAGGCGGCCGATCAGACCCAGGGCTTCGGGCTCGGCGCTGACGCCCTCGCCCTCAGCCAGCCCGGCCAGCTTGCCAGCGATCTCCTCGGCGGTCAGGCGGCGAAATCGGTAATGCTGGCAGCGCGAGAGGATGGTGGGGATGATCTTTTCAGGCTCGGTGGTCGCCAGAATAAAAATGACGTGCTCGGGCGGCTCTTCCAGCGTCTTGAGCAGTGCGTTAAACGCCGCTCTGGACATCATGTGCGCCTCGTCGAGGATGTAGATCTTCTTGCCGCCGCGCATGGGCGCCAGGCCCACTTTCTCGCGCAGCTCGCGCACATCGTCCACCGAGTTGTTGCTCGCCGCGTCAATTTCCAGCACATCGGGGTGCGTCCCGGCCCGCACAGCGCGGCAGTTCTCGCACTCGCCGCAGGGCTTGGGCTCCGGCCCAGTGCAGTTGGCGGTCATGGCAATCAGGCGGGCGGTGGTCGTCTTGCCCACCCCACGCGGCCCGCTGAACAGATAGGCATGACCGACACGCCCCTGCTCAAGCGCCGTTTTCAGGACACCTTTGATGTGTTCTTGGCCCACCACTTCATCCCAGTGGATGGGGCGGGCCCGCTGATAGATGGCGCTCATTGCGGGGCTCCGGCGGCGTGCAGGACAGGAAAAAGGGAACGAGCGCGAAGGGGGCTGTGCTGGGGGGTCGGCTCGGTGCTCACCGCCTCAGTCTAGCCCGCGCCGGCCGCGCGCGACTGCGGCCTGGGTCGCCAGGGCGTCAGCTTTGCCGCCCCGAACGCAGCGGTCCGGTCAAGCGGTTCGCGCCAGGGTGGGTGCGGGCATACTTGTCATCCGGGTTATGCAGCCGGCAGCGCTCCAGGCTGAGGCAACCACAGCCTATGCATCCGCTCAGGTCGTCGCGCAGGCGTTCGAGGGTGGCGATTCTCTCGTTTAGCTCATCGCGCCACGCCTGCGAGAGCCGCACCCAGTCCTGCGCGGTAGGCGTACGGCCCTGCGGCAGGCCACTCAGCGCCACTCGGATGTCCGCCAGCGGCACGCCGACCCGCTGCGCCGCACGAATAAAAGCCAGCCTGCGGAGCGTGTCACGCGAATAACGGCGCTGGTTCCCGCCTGTGCGCATAGCCGTGATTAGCCCCTCCTTCTCGTAAAAGTGCAGGGCGGAGACCTTCAGGCCGCTGCGCTCGGCCACCTGCGCGGGGGTCAATTCAGTCATGTTTACCTCCAGGGCTTGACCTGAAGTTTACTTGAGGTTTTACAGTGCGGGGCATGACCGACAAGATGCCGACTTCGGCGCTGCTGAACTTCCCCCCACGCTTTCCAGTGAACTGTCACGCCGCGCCCACGCCATTTGAACTGACCTTCTGGAGCGGCAGCGAACTTCGCACCTTTAAAGGACAACCCGCATGACCTGGCGCAGCCATACACCGAACGTGGCCGGGCTAAAAACACTGGTGGTAGGCGGCACGGGGATGCTGTCAGGCACCGTTCAGCACCTACTGAACAGCGGGAATGAGGTGTATTCCATTTCCCGCCACGCCCCGACCATCCGCCATCCCCGCTTGCACCCCCTCCTGCTGGATTACCGCAACTCGGAGGCATTGAAAGCCGCGCTGGCCACCTGCGGTTCCTTTGACCGGGCCGTGATATGGATT
>JAUNHF010000187.1 GCA_030524065.1 Deinococcus sp. | reverse complement strand
CGACCTACCACCTCGCGGCGATGGTGGACGACCACCTGATGGGCGTGACCCACGTGATTCGCGCTGAGGAGTGGCTCACCTCTACCCCCATTCACAAGCTGATTCTGGAAGGGCTGGGCTGGCAGGAACCCGAATGGATTCACACGCCCTGGCTGCTCTCGGCGGGCGGCAAGAAATACTCCAAGCGGCGCGGTGACCCCAGCGTAGAGGACTTCCGCCGCATGGGCATCCTGCCCGAAGCGCTGCTGAACTACCTGGGCATGATGGGCTGGAGCATGCCGGGCGGCGAGGAAATCTTCAGCGTAGACGACATGGTGCGCGAGTTTACTTGGGAACGTGTGAGCTTGGGCGGCAGCACCTTTGACGTGACCAAGTTGAAGTGGCTGAACGGCAAGTACCTGCGCGAGGTGCTCAGTGAAGATGAAGTGGCGCAGCGCGTGCGGGCCTACTTGGAGGAGTTCGGCGCGGGACTGCCCACCGAGGACGAAGCCTATTTTGCCGCTGTGGCGCGGCTGATGGTACCCCGTCTGGAAACGCTGGGCGACTTTGCCGACATGACCGGATATTTCTGGACCGAGGACTACGTCACCGACGAGAAAGCCGCCAAAGCCATCAGTCAGGCGGCGGAACTGCTGCCCGACCTGCGTGCTGCCCTGGAAAAGGTAAGCGATTGGAACGCCGAAGCCATCAAGAACGCGCTGCACGAATATGCAGAGGCGCGGGAGCTGAAGCTGGGCAAAGTGATGCCCCCCGTGAGGGCTGCCGTAGCCGGCACCATGCAAAGCCCCGACCTGGCCGAGCTGCTGGAAGTGCTGGGGCGCGGGCGGGTGCTGGCGCGGCTGGATGCGGCGTTGCAGCGCTAAAGGGATGGGCTACGCCCACAGGTGTGAGGCGGGTCTGCCTCACACTTTTTTATACCGTCATCTGCCCGGACCAGCCGCTAGACTGATTCCCAATGCGCCCCGAACTCCAACAGATGGCCCTGTCGCTCCTGCCCGAGCCGGACTCGGCAGCCCGCCCCGAACTGCGCGCCTTTTATGAAATGCTGCGCGACTATCCAGGGCGCGGCGGCAAGGGCCTGCGCTCGGAATTGCTGCTGCTCTCCGCGCGGGCGCATGGACGGGCAGAAGGCAGCCCCGGCTGGGAGCGCACCCTCTGGCTGGCAGCGGCGCTGGAACTGTTTCAAAACTGGGTGCTGATTCACGACGACATCGTGGACGACTCGGACGAGCGCCGGGGCAAACCGGCCCTGCACAAGCTGCACGGGGTTTCGCTGGCGCTGAACGCGGGCGACGCCCTGCACGCCTACATGTGGGCGGCCGTGGCGCGGGCCAAGTTACCGCAGGGCTTTAGCGAGTTCCTGGGGATGATTCACCGGACCGCCGAGGGGCAGCACCTGGACGTGAGCTGGGTAGAGCACGGCGAGTGGAACCTGACCCCAGGCGATTACCTGGATATGGTGCGACTCAAGACCGGCTTTTATACCATCGTGACCCCGCTGCGGCTGGGGGCGCTGGCGGCTGGCGTGGCCCCACACCCCGACTTTGAGCCGGCGGGGCTGGCGCTGGGCGCGGCCTTTCAGATTCGGGACGACGTGCTGAACCTGACCGGCGACCCGGCCAAATACGGCAAAGAAATTGGCGGCGACCTGCTGGAAGGCAAGCGCACGCTGGTCGCGCTGCACTGGCTCCAGCACACCCGCGACACCCGCCGCCACATTTTTCTTGACCAGATGCACCGCTCCCGCACCGACAAAGACCCGGCCATCATCGCGGACCTGCTCGGCTGGCTGAGGGAGAGTGACTCTATCGCCTACGCTCAGGACTTTGCCGGCGCCGAAGCTGAGCGTGGGCTGACGCTGCTGCGCGGGGCGCTGTCCGCTGCTCCGGACCAGACCGCCGCCAGCGAACTGCTGGGGCTGATGGAGACCCTGACCCGCCGCGACGCCTGAACCCCTACACACTCAACCCTTACGCACTGGACGCTCAGAAGGGCGGCGGCAGTGGGGTGCGCTCCCCGCCCTCCACCCGGCTCACCTGAAAGGCCATCGCGTCCGGCCCGAAGACCGGGCTGCCGCCGATTTCGCCCAGCGGCGCCCCCTCCTCCACCCGCTCGCCCACCTGCACGGCGGGTTCGTTCAGGCCCAGGTAAGCCGTGACCAGCCCCCCTTCGCCGTGGTCCAGCAACACCACCCAGCCCAGCGAACTGAACGACGTGACCGCCAGTACCACTCCCTCGCCAGCGGCGCTGGCCTGCTGCCCGGCTTGCCCGCGAATCACGGCACAGGGACTCTCCGGCGTATAGGCTTCGCCGACCTGGCCGCCGGGCAGCGGAAATGCCAGGGCGTCCAGTTGCCCACGCAGTGGGGCCAGCTGCGCCCCGGCTAGCTGCACCTGAGCTTCGGCCTGGGTGCGGGCTGCGGTCAGCTGCTGCGGCGTGGGCAGCGGCAGGTCAGGGGCAGCCGGGGGCGGGGTGGAGGCCGGCTGAGCCGCAGGTTGCCGGTTGGCCGCCGGGGCACTCGCCTGCGGTCTGGCCGAAGGTAGTGAAGAAGGCTCCGCAGGCGGCGCCGCAGACCATGTATTGGACGGCGCCGGGGCGGCGGGGCTGACGGGTGGCCGGGGCTCGGGCGCCGCCGGGGCGGGAGCGTTCAGGTTGCCCTCTGGCTGCCGTTTCGCCTCAGCAGTGGCCTGCGCCGGCTTGCTCTCTTGGCGCACACTCGCCCTTTTCGCATCCTCGCCTGCGGCGGCCCGCAGCCGGGCGGCGGTGGCAGCTTCCCGCTGGCGCTGGGCTTCCAGCGCACGCCGGCGCTGGGTCGCCAGCGCCCCTTGCTGCTGCACCGCCGCGTCCAGCAGGGTATCTATGTTCTGGCCAGTCTGGGCCAGCTCGGCCCGGCCCTGCACCTCCAGCAGCCGCTGACCTGCCGCCGTGCGGCGCAGCCCGGTCAGCAGGGTCCGCGCCTCGGCCTGCCGGGCGGCCAGGGCATTCAGCGACTCCTGGCGCTGACCTTTCACGGCCCCCAGCTCGGCGCGGGCCTGCCGCTGGGCTTTGATCTCGCCCTCCAAGCGGGCCGCTTCCCGGTCCAGCTCGCGGATCAGGGCCACGTGGCGCTCGCCCGCATAGTTGGCCCAGCGCAGGTGCAGCAGCAGCTCGGGCAGCGTCTGGGCCTGCGCCAGCAGCGCCAGATACTCGCTGGTTCGCTCGCGGTACAGCGAATTCAGGTTCAGGCCCACGCTGCGGCGCAGCTGCCCGACCCGCGCTTGCAGCGCCAGAATGTCGCGGCCCGTCACACCCAGGCGGGTTTCGGTCTGCCGCAGTTTCAGGTCCAGCACCCCCACTTGCCCGCGCAGCCGGTCAATCTCGGTGTTCAGCCTGTCAAGCTGCGCCAGGGTGGCCTGTTCCTGGGTGCTCAGGGATGCCAGTTCGGCGCGAATCTCGGCCAGCAGGGTGCGCTGACGTTCACCCACCGCCCGCTGCTGCTCCAGCTGCTGCTGCAAGGGATCGGGGACCGGCGGTCCAGGCTGCGCGGGCACCCGCAGCGGCAGGATCAGCAGGGGCACTGTCAGCAGGGTCAGCGCCGGCAAACAGCGCCCGGCAGACCGCAGGTTCACTCCAGCTCCCGCAGGTAGCGGCCCGACGCCAGCCAGCCGCCCAGCAGGCCCACGCCAGCGCCCAGCGCGGCCAGTTGCAGCCACAGCGCCAGCAGCGGACCCCAGCCCTGGATCAGCGGCAGAGCAGGCACCAGGGCGGTGGCCCGCGCCGTCAGCACCTGCGCCAGTGGGAGCAGGATCAGCCCCGCCAGGGCGGCGCCGCCCACCCCCAGCAGCAGGCCGATCAGGAGGGTGCCGGCGGCCCGGACGGTCCGCAGCGTGCCCAGCGCCCGGTCCACGTACCCGGCCCCGAACTCCACCGATTCCACCCCCCGCAGCATTCCGGCGGCGGCGGCCACCACACGGGTCTGCTCCACCTCGGTCACGCGCAGGCGCAGCGTGGCGGGAAAGGGATTGCCGGCCAGCTGCGCCGCCTCGGCCGTGTAGGGATAGTTGCGGGTCATTTCGGCCAGCACCTGCTCGGGGCTCAGCAGTTCGGCCTGCGCTACGCCAGCCATGCCCTGGGCGTGCCTCAGCAGCGCCGCGCCGTCAGCTCCCGGTTCCAGAAAAGCGGCCACCTCCACCTGCCGCTCCAGGCCCGCCAGCGTGCGGTTCAGGTTCTGCCCGGCCAGCAGCACCGCGCC
>JAUNHF010000186.1 GCA_030524065.1 Deinococcus sp. | reverse complement strand
TGGAAAAGCGCCACGCCGAGCGCGAAGGCAAGCGCAGCGCCGGGCAGTGGAGCGGGTCGGACACGGTGCTGTGAGAGAGGAAAAGGCCCACCCTGAACATAGGATGGGCCTTTTAAAGAAAAGAGCTTAGCGGTAGTAGTTGGCGGGAACGCTGGCGCTCAGCTTGCTGACAGCGTCGGCCAGCATGGCGTTGGCCGCTTTGTCCAGACCACTGGCCTGATTGCCGCCCAGCTGAAAACCGCCCAGGTTCAGGCTGGCTGCATTGGAGGAGCTTTTGCCTTCTACTTGAGCAGTGCCGATAATCCGGCTGGTCTTAATATCAAAGATACGCAAGTTGGCAACCACACGCTCTTCTTTGGCGCCGGCGCAGATACCCATGAAGCAGGCGCTGCCCCCCGAAGAAGCTTCGCCGTAGGCCGTCACGGTGCCCACTACCAGCACATCAGCACCCTGAATCTGGCCGCCAGTATCTCCGCCGCCAATCAGGTTCTCCTGCATACCGGCACCCAGTGCGCCGCGCTCATATATAGCGAAGCGGCCCGACTGCAACAGTGCGTTGGTCAGCGCGTCCGTTAGGCCCTGGGCGATCCGGCTATCGCAATGGTTGGTGCCGCTTTCGAGCTGATTGACCACGACTTGTACCTGCTTGGGCAGTGCGGCGGGCGCCGTCTGGGCAGAAGCGACTCCAGCAGACAGTAGAGACAGAACAAATAGCAATTTTTTCATAACAGGCTCCTAAGAGGAAAAACGGGAAAGTTCAGAAACTTTAGAAACGAACGGAAATTTCATTGCCGGTCAGGCCACTGACCGCAAGGCCCAGAGTTTCCAGCCGGGCTGCCAGAGCAGGAGCACTCTCTGCGCTCACGATTTCCAGCAGTGCTCCGCTGGAATCCACTGAGCGGATCATCACATCGCCAATGCCCGGCTGAGCTTTCAGGCGGGCGGCCAATGCATTGACCTCGGTGAAGCTGGCAGGGGTCAGAATCCGCAGGACGTAGGCACGCTGAGCCACGCTGGACTTACCCTGCAGGGCTTCGTTCAGCAGCCCAGGCAGCTCGCGGCCAGCCATGCGGCCCACATTCATCAGCGCTGTCTTCCCGGCTACAGCGTCGGTGGCCCCAACCCCACTGCCCTGAAATGCCTTGCTATACACAATTTGCCCACTAGCAAGGTCAATCACCTTAACCTCCAGCCGGGCCGTGTAGCCGCGGACACCCTGGCTCACCGCACCATACTCCTCAGCAAAAGCTTCGCCGGTGACCAAATAGTCGGCATTTAGACGGGTCCGAAGGTCGGGAATAGCATTCAGGTCCTGACCACGCAGCAGATTGCGCTCAGCGTTGCGCTTCTGGGTGCCTGGGTCCACCACACGGTAGCCAGCTTCGATCAGTGCCCGCATAATCTCGGTCTCGGCGGCAGGGTCCGGCACGTAGCGGCGGATGATTTCTTCTGGAATCAGCACACTGATACGGGCCTGCGCTACCTGAGGATCAAGCCGTAAACGCAGACCAGGAGACGTCTGCAGGTCCCCTGTCTGCATGGCCTGCGCTGCAGCAGGGGACCCGAGCAGCAACAGGCCAAGCACAAAGACACTTGGTTTCATAAAGCCTCCACAATTCAATAGGAAATGTCTCCCTAAAGACACTCCTTATTGGATGCCAAGTCGGCCTTTACCGCAAGCACATTTGCGCGTCAGAAAAATTCAGTCCAGGTGCCCCATCTTCTCGCGCTTGGTCTGGCGGTAGCCGGCATTTTCAGGGGCCGCGCCCACATGCAGCGGCACGCGCTCGGTCACTTCCAGCCCGAAGCCACTCAGCGAGTGCAGCTTCATGGGGTTGTTGGTCATCACGCGCAGTTGCTGGGCGCCCAGCAGGTGCAGCATCTGCGCCCCAATCCCAAAGTCGCGGGCGTCGGCGGGAAAGCCCAGCTTCAGGTTCGCTTCCACCGTGTCGGCCCCCTGATCCTGTAAGGCGTAAGCGCGAATCTTGTTCAGCAGGCCAATGCCCCGGCCTTCCTGGCGCAGGTAGATGATGACGCCCCGGCCCTCGGCGGCAATGGCGGCCATCGCGGCGTTCAGCTGCGGGCCACAGTCGCAGCGCAGCGAGTGAAAGGCGTCGCCGGTCAGGCACTCGGAATGCACCCGCACCAGCAGCGGTTCGGTGGTCACGTCGCCCATCACCAGCGCTACGTGGTCAGCGCCGCTGAGGCCGTCGCGGAAGCCCACAATCCGGAACTCGCCGTATTCGGTGGGCAGCTGCGCCTCGCCCTCAATCTGCATAAAGGGGTCGTGCTCCATGCGGTAGGCAATCAGCGCCTCGATGCTGCCCACCTTCAGCTCGTGGCGCCCGGCAAAGGCCAGCAGGTCGGGCAGGCGCGACATTTCGCCGTCATCGCCCATGATTTCGCAAATCACGCCCACGGGCGCAAAGCCGGCCAGCCGCGCAAAGTCGCAGGCGGCTTCGGTGTGCCCGGCGCGGCGCAGCACCCCGCCGGGGCGGGCCACCAGCGGAAAGATGTGCCCGGGGCGGCGGAAGTCGGCAGGCTGTGAGTCCTCGGCCAGCAGCGCGCCGATGGTGGCCGAGCGGTCGAAGGCGCTGATGCCGGTGGAGTTGGTGCGGTGGTCCACGCTCACGGTAAAGGCGGTGCCGTTGGGGTCGGTGCTGCTGTCTACCATCGGGTGCAGTGCCAGGCGCTCGGCGCGGTCGCCGGTCAGGGTGACGCAGATCAGGCCGCGCCCCTCACGGGCCATAAAGTTGACCCAGTGTGGCGTGGCCGTGGCGGCCGGCATCAGCAGGTCGCCCTCGTTCTCGCGGTTTTCGTCGTCCACCACCACAATGGGGCGGCCAGCGCGCAGCTCTGCGAGCAGTTCGGGAATAGAAGCGAGTTGGGTCTGGGTCATCAGAGGTTCTCCTGAAAGGTTGAGGGGTCAGAGGCCGGGGCAGCGCTGCGGCGCCCCTCGCGGAAAGCCAGCAAGCGGTCCAGATATTTCGCCATTTGGTCGGCTTCCAGGTTCACAGGCCGGCCCGGCGCCCAGGTGTGCAGGGTGGTCACTTCCAGCGTGTGCGGCACCAGCCACAGCGTGAACTCGTTTTCGGCCAGCTCGGGCCGGCTCCCGGCAGGGCCGCCGCTGTCCACGATGGTCAGGCTCACGCCGTCCACGGTAATGCTGCCCTTGGGCATCAGGTAAGGCGCCAGAAAGTCGGGGGCGCGCACCACCATCACATACGCGCCGTCCTCTGGACTGACCGACACGATTTCGCCCACGCCGTCCACGTGCCCGCTCACCACATGCCCGCCGAAGCGGTCGCTGGCGCGCATGGCCCGCTCCAGGTTCAGGGCGTCGCCCTCGTTCCAGTGCGGGGCCGTCTTGGCAAGGGTTTCCTGGCTGAGGTCCACGCTGAAGGTGCGGTCGTCCCAGCCCGTCACGGTCAGGCAGGTGCCGTTGCAGGCGATGCTCTCGCCCAGTTCCAGGTCCGGCCACAGCTCGGCGGGCGCGATGCGGAGGCTGACTCCGCCGCTGTTCTGCTTGGCGTGGGCGACGCGGCCCACTTGGGTAATGATTCCGGTAAACATCTGTACCTCCGGTACGTCTGAGGGACTAAGGGGCTAAGGGCGAAGCCTACGGACTTCCAGGCACTTCGGCCCTCAGCGCCTGAATCAGAATGTCGCTTCCTAACCGCTCCACTCCCACCACTTCCAGCCCGCCAGCCTCGGCCATCAGGCGCTGGGGGCCGCCCAGCGGGGAGAGGCCCGCGCCCAGCAGCTTGGGGGCGATAAAAGCGCGCACCTCATCTATCAGGTCCGCTGCGGCAAAAGCGCTGGCGAGCGTCGGCCCGCCCTCAAGCAGCAGGGTAGAAATGTCCAGCTCGGCCAGGCCGCGCAGTGCTTCTTCCAGGCCAGCGGCAGGCAGCAGCACCGCGCCCGCTTCGGTCAGGGCAGGCGCACGGACGCCCGGCGCCGTCACGATGACCGTACCGGGCCGCACAGCGCGGGCCGTAGGCGGCGTGCGCCCTAGCCGGTCAAAGATGACGGGCCGGGGGTCGCGCCCCTCCTCCACGCCCCGCGTGGTGAGCTGCGGGTCGTCGGCGAGGAGGGTGCCCACGCCTACGGCGATGGCGTCGCACTCGTTCCGCCAAGCCATCACGCGGGCGCGGGCCTCTGGGCCGGTCACCGCGCCGTTGGCCTCGGCGCTCCCATCTTCCCCAAGCGCCGCCACTTTGCCGTCCAGCGTCATGGCGTACTTGTAAATCACA
>JAUNHF010000185.1 GCA_030524065.1 Deinococcus sp. | reverse complement strand
CCGAACCACACATGACACCGAGCGAAAGCGCAGCTTTACAGCGTAAGGCAGCAGCGACCTGCTGACCGAAGTGCTGGACGATCACCAGCCGCGCTCCGTGCGCCAGGCCAAGCAGCGGGTATCCAAAGCGGTGGCTGCGCTCCGCACGGCACTGGGCTGGCCGGACAGCGTGCTGGCCGGGCGGGGCGACTACCGCCTGTCGCCAGAGGTGGACTGGCACTACGACGTGGCGCAGGCCCTGGCTGCCGGGCAATCGCTGGCCGACGCCGAGTTTCTCAGTGGCGTGGACCTGCCCTGGGCCACCGACCGCGAGCAGGAACTGCGCCAAATGGACGCAACTTTTCTGCCGTAACTTGGTCGCCGCTTGGCCGCCGACAACCTGGCGTCAGCCCGCAGGCACAGTGGCCCGCATGGGCGATCCTCTCCCGACGCAGCTTCCCCCGGCTTCCGACAGCTGGGGTGATCCCGACCTGAGCCCCAGGCCGGCCAACCGCCAGGCCAAAACCTGGGACAAGGCCCGGCGCCTGACCGAAATTCCGCGTGAGCTGGCGTCCCGCCACCGCACGGCGGCCCAGCTGGCCGAGCAGTTCGGGGTGGGCATCCGCTCTATTCAGCGTGACTTGTACGCCCTGGAGAAGATGGGCTACGCTATCACCTTCAAACCGCACAGCTCTCCCCGCGCCTACTGCATTGAGGAACGTGGCCGGGGCCTGACCGCCCCTGAAGCGCTGGCCGCCTTTACGGCGCTGCGGCTGGCCTACCACCAGTCGCCGGGCCAAAACCGCCATGTGCGCGACGCCCTGGACAGAATTGCCGAGATGTTACCCCCAGAACTGCGGCACACCCTCAACGATTCGGTGGTGGACAATGGCGCCGCCCAGCTTGGTGAGCGCGACCTGGAATGGGTGTCACAGGCCTGGCTGGAACGCCGGGTGCTGCGCTTTGACTACCAGCGCCCCGGCGGCGAGCTGGAACGCGGCAACGAACTGTGCGTGTATTTCATCGAAATCAGCCGGACCAACCTGGCCCCCTATGTGATCGGGCTGGAACAAAAGAGGCGGCGGGCCGTGCGCACCTTCAAGCTCTCGCGGATGCTGAATTTGCAGGTGCTGGACAGCAGCTACGAGCCGGACCCTGGCTTCGACCCCCGTACCTTTCTGAGCGACGCCTGGGGCGTGATCGGGGGCGGGCAGCCGATCACGGTGCGCGTGCGGTTTACGCCTGACACCGCCTACCGGGTGCTGGAAGGCGGCTATCCCAACATGCGCCATCAGCAGCTGGCAGACGGCAGTGTCGAGGCCGAGTTCTGCGCCGGAGCCGACGCCAGCGGCCTGCCCCGCGAGCTGATGCCTTTTCTGCTGGGCTGGGGCCCCCGCGCCGAGGTGCTTGCGCCCCCGCATGTGCGCGAGCACTGGCTTGCAGAACTGCGCGAGGCCGTGCGGCGCTACGGCAGCGACTCGTAGACCAGGCCCAGTTCGGGGTCAAGGCGCACTCGCACTGTTCCGAAGTCGCGGTGCCCGGCGCTCAGGTCAAGGGGCTGCACGCCTCGCAGGAGGGGATGCGCCTGCCAGCCCCGGTGCCCGCTGCCCAGTCCGTGCGGCCACAGTTCGCCGCGTTCGGCGGCGGCCACCAGCTCCCAGCGCGACACGCCCAGCGAGCGGCGGTAAATGCGCTTGGCCGTTTCCGCGTCACCCTTTTGAAGGGTCTGGTGCTGGGTGACCAGTTCCGTCCAGGGTTCGTCTTTTGGTTGCATGGCCCTGGGAGGCGGGCAGACCACCCAGACGCCATCGGCCCGCTGCATCACTGGCACAATCCGCACGCTTTTGTCGCCCAGTCGGGTGCGCGGGAAGTCGTCCTCTGCGGCCAGGGCGTCGTCATTCACGCTCTCGGTGTCGGGTTCTTCCGGATGGCGGTGCAACCGGGTGGACCAGAACTCGTCCGGCAGGCCGATGTGGGCAGAGCGGCCCCTGGATTCCAGCCCCTCACGCACGCTGCGGAGCTGGGCCTCCGCCTGCTCAACCGCTTCGCGGCGCTCGGCGCAGAGGTCCTCTGCCACGCAGGCCGAGCCGTACACCTCCTGCACCAGCGGGTCCAGCTCATCCGGCAGGGTGAGGCTTGCCCGGCCCTGAAGCGTGCGCCAGGTGCGGTACAGCAGCGCGGGGGCATAGACGCGGCCCCAAGCTTCGCTCCGCATGGCTTCGGCGGGCCACTCGTCCAGGCCCGAGACATACAGCGCGGGTTCGGTGTGCCCACGCCGACTTCCCGGCGGGCGGGCATGCCGGTGCAGCCGCCCGGCCCGCTGAAGCAGCAGGTCCACCGGGGCCAGGTCCGAAATCATCACATCGGCGTCGAAATCCAGGCTTTGCTCGGCCACCTGCGTGGCAATCAGGATCAGGCGCTCCGGGCGCAGGCCGCCCTTGCCCAGATACTTGAGCACGGCTTTTTCCCGGTGCTGGCGCTCGTCGTCGGGGTAGCGGGCGTGGTAGAGCAGCACACCCAGCTTCTCCGCGCCTTTTGGGGCGCCCCTGGTGCAGGTCTGCGCGGCAATCCCCTGCTCCCGGAGCAGCCGCACCACTTCTCGCTGCACCTGCTGCGCCCGCTGCACCGTGTTCACGATGACCGCCGCGCAGCCGCCATTCACGGTGAGGCCCACCGCCTGCCGCGCGACGGCCTCCGCACCGCTCGCCAGGGGCCGCAGGTCAATTCGCTGTGTGGGGCGGCTGTGGTTGCCTGCCGCGTCGGTGGGCGGGACGGTGCCTGACGTGACCGCGCCCGCCTGCGTCGCCACCATCTGGGTCGCCACTGTCCAGCGCGGGTAGGTTGCGGCGGCTGGGATGTCCGCTGCGCCCCAGGCGGCCAGCAGTCGGCGGCGGCTCTCGTCCGGCAGGGTGGCCGACATGATGACCACGCTGGACCCCAGCGCCCGCAGCCAGGCCACCAGCGCGGCAATCAGTTCGGAGGTGTAGGTGTCGTAGGCGTGAACCTCGTCCAGCACCACCACGCGGTTGCCCAGGCCCCACAGCCGCACGAACTGGTGCGATACTCCCAGCACCCCCAGCAGCGCCTGATCTACCGTGCCCACGCCGAACTCGTCCAGCAGCGCCCGCTTGCGCGGGGTGAACCACTCCTCCACGCGGACGGCAGCCACCGAGTCGGCGCTCTCCGCGTCGGTGTTGGTGCGGTATAGCAGCTGCGTGTTCGCCATGCGCTCCTGAAATTCATCGTTCAGCAGCGTGCCCCCGTGTGCGAGCTGGATGCTCACCGGCTTGGCAGACCCCTGCGCCCGCAGGAATTCCACCAGCCGCCCGAACATGGCGCTGCCGGTGGCCTGCGTGGGTGGGGCCACATACAGCCCCCGGTGCTGCGCTGCGTGCTGAAGCTGAAGGTAGGCGTACAGCGCCGCTTCGGTCTTGCCCTCGCCCATCGGCGCTTCGACCAGCACCAGCGCGGGGCCGCTGACCTGCGCCAGTGCCCCGGCCAGCGCGGTTTGCAGCGGGCGCGGCCTGAAGTCGCCTTCTGTCAGGTATCCGAACGCCTCCTCCAGCGCCGGCAAGTGCGGATGCAGGGTAGAAAACTGCGGCCAGTGAACCTGTTCGCGCAGCACCCGGCGGGCCTGCGCCCTGGCCCTGGCAAAGTAGGCGGCGGGGTCCGCGTAGGCGGAAAAGTCCGTCTGGGTGGGCAATGGAAAGCTGCTGCCCAGCCAGTCGGCAAAGCTGGTCAGGCCCGCCAGTCGCATAAAGGCGGGGGCCGACAGTTCGGACACGGTGGGCACGGCGGCATATTCGGCCCCGACGGCCCGGCACACCAGGCGGCACAGTTCGCGGCGGACCTTTTCCCAGCCGCCCCTTCCCACTTGCATGTCGGAGAGGTTCTCGCGCCCGAGGCCGTCCACCCGGAATCCGTGATGGCAGCCCACCGCGTCCCCCAGCTGCTGGGCCAGGCGCAGAGGCCACCCCAACTGCCCGCTAAGAAAGTCGGGCAGGCAGGACTCACTGACCACCCCGTGCGGCGTGTACGGCTCGCGCAGCAGCTCAGAAAAGTCTAGCCGGGCATCTACCTCCGCCTTTCCCTCCGGCCACTTCACCTGAAACGCCGGACTCGCCTTGTCCAGGTCATGCAGCGCGATGAGTGCCAGCACCCAGGGCAGCCCCTGCTCCCGGCTCAGGCCCAGGTCGGCGGCCATCTGCGTTCTCACCTGCGGCGGTTCCAGTTCCAGAATCTCGGCGGCGCAGGCCGCCACATTCAGCAGATGCTCCAG
>JAUNHF010000184.1 GCA_030524065.1 Deinococcus sp. | reverse complement strand
CCTCACGGTGGGCTTTAACCGGGTGTTCGGGGACTCCCTGGAAGTGTCCCGCGCCGGGCTGGACCGGGTGCCGCCCGACTATCACCAGGTGGCGACCCTCAAGGACCGCGCCCGCTTTACCCGGCCCGACCTGCGCGAACGTGAGCGCGAGATTGCCCGCCTGGACGCGGCGGCGGCGGCGCTGGAACTCCAGGTGTTTACCGAGCTGCGCGCCACCCTGGCCGCCCATGCGGACGCCCTGGCCGAAGCGGCGGGCGCCCTGGCCGAGCTGGACGTGCTGGCCGCCCTGGCCGAAGTCGCCGCCGGGCGCGGCTGGGTGCGGCCCACGCCGAGCGAGGACGGTACGCTCACGCTCACGCAGGCGCGGCATCCGGTGGTGGAGTACGCCCTGAGCGAAGCGGGGCAGGCCGGGGCCTTCGTGCCCAACGACGCTCAGCTGGGGCCGGGAAGGCACACCCTGCTGCTGACCGGGCCGAACATGGCGGGCAAAAGCACCTACCTCCGCACGGTGGCCCTCGCGGCGCTGCTGCACCAGATTGGCGCGTTCGTGCCTGCCGAAGCCGCCGCACTGCCCATCTACGACGCGGTTCACACCCGCATTGGGGCCAGTGACGACCTGGCGGGCGGGCGCTCTACCTTTATGGTGGAAATGTCCGAACTGGCGGGCATCCTGCACGGGGCCACAGCGCAGAGTCTGGTGATTCTGGATGAGGTGGGGCGCGGCACCTCCACCCTGGACGGCCTCGCCATCGCGCAGGCGGCGCTGGAACATCTGCACCGCTGCGGGGCGCATACCCTCTTTGCCACCCACTATTTCGAGCTGACCCGCCTGGACGCCGAACTCCCGGGCCTGGTCAACCTGCATGTGGCCGCCGAGGAAGCGGGCGGCAGCCTCACCTTTTTTCATCAGGTGATTCCCGGCGCGGCCCGCCAGAGCTACGGCGTGGAGGTGGCCCGGCTGGCGGGGTTGCCCGCGCAGGTCACAGGCCGCAGCGCCGAACTGCTGGCCGCGCTGAGTGTGCAGGGCGACGACCGCGCCATCCGGCAGGAGCTGGCGGCGCTGGACCTCAGCCGCCTGACGCCGCTGGAAGCACTGGGACTGCTGCACAGGTGGAAGCGGGAGAGTGGAGCGGAGGAGAGTTGAACCACCCCATGCCGTCAGCCCCGCTTCATTTGTCTCCTCTACGCTGGGCGGCATGAATCCTGGCTCGCCCTGGCCCCCACTGCTGCTGACGCTGGTCATGCTCGCTTCCTGTTTTGTGCCGGCAAGTGTGGGCAACCGAGCTGCCAAGCAGGGGCTGACGCTTCTGGAAAACGTGGGCTCCCGCAGTGACCCACCCACCAACTTTGTGACCAACGGCGTGGTGATAGGCGTAGCTGGCGGCAGCGTATCCTCATATGTTCCCAGTCTGGTCAGTGATAAGACCATGCAGGATTTGCAACAGGCCGCGCAGGCCTGGGACGCCGCTTCCAGCGGCAAGACTAGAGTTGGTTTGGAGTGTTCGCTACGTAAATAACATATTCACGCCACACTCCTCTTCGCCTCCCCGCGCTAGCCTGTCGGGGCTGATGACCGATGCGCCCCACATCCGCTTGCTGCCGCCCGAAGTCGCCCGCCAGATTGCGGCGGGCGAGGTGGTTTCGCGCCCGCTGGATGTGCTGCGCGAACTGCTGGAAAATGCGCTGGACGCGGGCGCGACCCGGCTGGAGATCGAGGTGGAAGGCGGCGGCCTGCGGCGGGTGGCTGTGCGCGACAATGGGCGCGGGATACCCGCCGAGGAAGTGAGTCTGGCACCGCTGCGCCACGCCACCTCCAAGCTGGACGCGGGCCTGGAGGAAGTCTCGACCCTGGGCTTCCGGGGCGAGGCCCTTTGGGCGGCGGCGCAGGCCGGCACCCTGACCCTGCTGACCCGCCCGGCGGCGCAGGTGGGCGCCATGCTGCTGACTGCACAGGGCGACGCGGCCGAAGTGACCCGCGCCTCGGCTCCGGCGGGGACCACGGCGGCAGTGCACCACCTGTTTGCCGATATGCCCGCCCGGCTGCGGGCGCAGGCCCCGGCACTGGCAGAAGTGCGCGAGATGGTGGCGCTGCTGGGCCGCTACGTGCTGCACCATCCGCAGCTGTCATGGCGGTTGAGCGTGGACGGCGACCTTCGCCTGAGCCACGCGCCGGGCGATTTCCGGGGTGGGGTGGCCACCGTTTATGGCCCGGTCAGTGCCAACCGGGTGCTGCCGCTAGAGGCACCGGGCATGGCCGGGGTCATTTCGCGCCCGGAGCTGACCCGCGCCCGGCGTGACCGGCTGCACTTTGCGGTGAATGGCCGCCCGGTGCAGGCTCCCACCGAGCTGGAAGAAGCGGTGCTGGCGGGCTACGGCGAATTGCTCCCGCCTGGGACAGCTCCGCTGTGCGTGCTGAACCTGAGCGTGCCGCCCGCCGAGCACAACCCCAACATCCACCCCAGCAAGCAGTTGGTGGCGCTGGCCGAGTTGCCCGCCCTGGCCGAGCGGGTGCGGGCGGCGGTGGCCGGGGCGCTGGCCGGAGTGCCGCATGTGCGCGCCCTGCCTGCCCTGCGTGTGCCCGCCGAAAGTGCCTCTGAGCCTGGGCTCCACCCTGCGGAGGCGCGCCAGGGAACTTTCCCAGAAATGCGGCTGCTGGGGGTGTACCAGGAGCTGTACCTGATAGCCGAATCGGAGGGTGACCTGTGGGTGATTGACGGCCACGCCGCCCACGAGCGCGCCCTGTACGAGCAGTTGCAGCGCGGCGTGGCCGAGTTGCCGCCCTTCGAATTGCCTGCGCCGGAGCTGCTCCACCTGACCCCGGAGCAAGCGGCGCGGCTGGACGAGCGGGCGGCGGCGCTGGCGGCCTGGGGCCTGGTCATCGAGCCGTTCGGGGCCGGGCCGGTGGGCGGGCGACTGGCCCGGCTGCGCTCCCTGCCAGCAGCCCTGGCCGCGTTGCCGGTGGCGGACATCAGCGCCCGCGTGGTGGACATTGCCCTGGGCGAGACGGACGACCCGCAGCGCACCCTGCTCTCTCGCCTGGCCTGCTTGCCTGCCCTGAAAGCGGGCCGCCTGAATGAGCAAAACGGCGCCGAGGTGCTGGCCCTGCTCGCGCAGTGCGCCCAGCCCTGGGCCTGCCCGCACGGGCGGCCCACCGTGATGCGTCTGAGCGAGCGCGACCTGGCGCACACCTTCGGGCGGCGCGGCGTGCGCGACGTGGCGCGGGGGCGGGACATGACCGAGTGAGCATACGGAGCTATGCAGCTCTCATACGGATTCCGCTTAATTCCGCAACAATCGGAAAAGCGCCGCTTATTGCTCCATATCGCGAAATCCGTATTTTCTCCTATGCCCTCCGGGCAGATTAATGCGTGTGCCTTTGACGAATTAATCGGAGTCCGTCTCACTGCCGTTTCGCATTCGTTCGTTAGCCTCCGCCTATGCCTCCTGCGCCTGCCCGTTCCACTCGCCGCGCTGCCCTGGTCTGGGCCATCTTCGGCCTGCTGGCCGCTGCACTGCTGTGGGGGGTGGCCTGGGTAGAACTCCTCAGCATTGGCCTGAGTCTGACTGATGCGGACACCCACCCCTACGCCACGGCAGACCGCGTGAGCCTCGGCGTGGGCGCTTGGCAAACCTTCTTCGGCGCTGACCCGCACGTGGGGCCATACCTCACCTACCCGCTGCTGTGGGGCTGGGCAGTACTGGCGGCGTTGGTGTCTTTCCTGGCCCTGCCCCGCTCGGCAGGTACCCGCCCGATGGGCTGGGCCTACGCGCTTACGGCGGTAGGTTTGCTACTGGCGGGCGTGACCCTGCTGCCGTACGCCACGCAGGAAATCAATGCGCTGTTTGGGGCCTCTGTGCAGGACGGCCCCCGCAGGCTCTTAGGCTTCGGGCCGTATCTGGCGGCAGAAGCGTGCAGCCAGTGGACGGAAGGCACAGGTTGCACGGCCTATGAACGGATGCAGATTATCAATCCCGCGTGGTTGGGGCTGATCGGGGTCACGCTGACGCCGTTGCTGGGACTGCTGGGAGCTGGAGTTAAAGGCCGTAGCGCTCGGCCACCGCTTCCTTGACCCCATGCTCTGAGGGCCAGTTTTCGAGCAGCTCGCCCGTTTCACTGCGGCAGAACCAGTAGGCAGGGAAGCCTTCAGCGCCGGTGTAGATGTCTTTGTCCTCGCCTCCCGGCTGACGAAGGCCAGCACGGGCCGCCACGCCTGGCCCTGCGTTTCCAGCGTCCCGGCAGGCTCTTTTGCCCCGGCTGCTGC
>JAUNHF010000183.1 GCA_030524065.1 Deinococcus sp. | reverse complement strand
GCCGAGTGGGTGGGGGTCGGTCTGGCGCTGCTTTCTGCCAGTGCCTCGGCCACGGTGGGCATCTGGGCCAAGATGGGCGCGGCGGCGGGTTTAAGCACCTCCAGCATGCTCAGCTGGCGCTTTGGGCTGCTGGCGGCCCTGCTGATCATGCTGGGCTATGCCAAAGTCAGCCGCGAGCAGCTGCGGCCCCTCCTGTTTATGGGCCTGCTGCATGTGGGCTCTACCCTGGCCTATTTCACGGCGCTGGAACACATCTCGGCCAGCACCACCGCGCTGCTGGTGTACTGCGCCCCGGCGGTGGTGATTGTACTAGGCTTGCTGGCGCACATTCGGCCCTCGCGCTGGCAGGTCATTGCCCTGACCGTGACCTTGCTGGGCCTGAGCGTGGTGGTAGGGATGCCCGGCCCGGCCGACGCCAGCGCCGTGGGCCTGATGATGGGCGGCCTGGCGGGGCTGATGTACGGCGGATATTTCTTTGCCAGCCACCGGCTGAACCGGGGCATCAAGCCACTGACCGTCACCGCCATCGTCAGCCTGATTACGGCGGTCGTCGCTGCCGGGATGGGCGCCGCGCAGGGCGACCTGAGCGTGCCGCACGGCTGGGCGCAGTGGCTGCCCATCGTGGGCCTGGCGCTGATTCCCTCGCTGATTTCCATGCCCACGCTGTACGGCGCCGTGGCCCGCATCGGCGCGACCCGCACCTCCATGCTGACCACCACCGATCCGCTGTGGGCCATTGCCCTGGCCGTGCTGCTGCTGGGCGAACACCTCTCGGCGGGGCAGCTGCTGGGCGGCGCCCTGATTCTGACCGGCGCTTGCCTCGCGCAGCGTGAGAGCAAGCCCGCCAAGCGCCGGGTGCGCCGGGGCAAGTTCTGGAGTTCGCCCTGAGCGGTCCTCGGCCACCCACGCAGCACCTTCAGCATCCAAAAAAAGAGGCCCTGTCCGGGGCCTCCTCTTTTTATCTTCTTATCTCGTGCACCTGAATTCTCTCTCTAGAGCGTCAGTGCTCCCGTCTTCAGGCCGTAAGCGGCGTACAGGGCGGCCAGCACCAGCAGGGCCAGCAGTCCCAGTTCCCAGGATTTGAAGACCTGTAGACCCTGTTCGCGGCGGGCCTTGATGAACAGCAGCGCTCCAGGCGCGTACAGCAGCGAGCTGAGCAGCAGGTACTGCGGCCCGGCGGCGTACAGCAGCCACAGCGCATAGGCGACGGCCAAACCGGCGGTCCACTGGTCGCGGGTGCGCTCACTGGCGCTGGCGTAGCGGTCGCGGGAGGCCACCATCAGACCGTAGCCCGCCGAGAACAGGTACGGCAGCAGAATGGTGGCGCTGGCGAGGTAAAGCAGCGTCAAGTAGGTGGAATCGTTGAAATAGGTGATCAGCAAGAACAGCTGCACGGTCAGGTTGGTGGTGAGCAGCGCCCCGGTGGGCACGCCGGAAGCGTTTTCGCGGGCCAGGAAGCGGGGCATCTCTTTGTCTTTGGCGGCGGCGTACAGGATTTCGGTACAGAGCAGCGTCCAGGCCAACATGGCGCCCAGCAGGGAAACCAGCAGGCCGATACGGATCAGCCAAGCGCCCCAGGAGCCAACAACGGCTTCCAGCACATAAGCCACGCTGGGCTCCTGTAACCCGGCCAACTCCTGCTGACTCATGATGCCCATGCTCAGCACGTTCACGCTGACCAGCAAAAACAGGGTCAGCAAGAAGCCCAGCACGGTGCCCTTGCCGATGTCGCTGCGCCGCGCAGCACGCGAAGAATAGGTGCTGGCGCCCTCAATGCCGATAAAGACCCACACCGTGACCATCATCATGGCCTTGATCTGATCCAGGGTGCTGCCCAGGTCCGGGCTGGCCTTGCCCCAGAAGTCGGCGGTAAAGACATCAAAGCGGAACGCCAGCACGCTGAGGATCACGAACAGGATCAGCGGCACCACCTTGCCGATGGTGGTAATGACATTCAGACTGGCCGCCGTGCGCAGGCCACGCGAGACCAGCAGGTGAATGGCCCACAGCAGCGCCGAAGCGAAGCCGATGGCGACGGCGGTGTTGCCTTCACCGAACGCGGGGACAAACTGGCCGATGGTGCTGCCCATCAGCACGAAATAGCTGACCGTGCCGATAAACGCCGAGATCCAGTAACCCCAGGCCGAGGAAAAGCCCATGAAGTTGCCAAACCCTGCCTTGGCGTAGGCGTAGATGCCGGTGTTCAGGTCGGGGCGGCGGTTGGCGAGCATCTGAAAAACGAGGGCGAGGGCCAGCATGCCCACGGCCGTGATGGCCCAGCCGACCAGCATCGGGCCAGGGGCGGCGCTGACGGCCACGTTGGTGGGCAGCGCGAAAATGCCGCCGCCGATCATGGAGCCGACCACCAGGGCGGTCAGGGCGGGGAGGCCCAGGCGGGGCACCGGGGCGGCCGCCCCAGCCTGCGGCAGTTCTGCGGAAGGATGTTGGGTCATGATTGCCTCTCTGTATCTCCAGCGCGGAGACTTGCCGCTTCAGAGCGCGGCACGCGGGAAAGTGAGCTTTCCGGACCAGCGGAAAAGACCGGGCCCAGAAAAAGAAAATGCAAAACGGTCTTATTTAAACACACCCCAGCGCAGAAAAGGCGGCGCAGAGAAGGTGGCGCGGATGGGCACAGGGCTGCCTGATGCCCCTGGCCCTCAGCCCTCAGCCCTCAGGGTAGAGGAGCAGGCGACCGCCCTTGAGACAACCTGAAGGCAGCGGCGGCGCCAAGCAAAAGCGGGTTAGACCAGAGCCTATGAACAGACACCGTGACATCTACAGCCAGACCAAGAGCGGCGGCATTCAGCTGGCCGGTGGCGTGGACCGCTGGCACTTGCACGAAGACCATGTGCACCTCGCACCGCACCGCAGCGCTGCGGAACTGCTGCGCTTTGAAGCCGAGTTGCTGCCCTTTGTGGACCACCCGGCCCAGCAGGCGCTGGTGATTATTGATATGCAAAACGATTTCTTGGAGCCAGGAGGCTGGACCGATGCGTCAGGACTGGACTACCGCCGCTGCCGAGAAGCGCTGCCAGGGGTCAAACGCGCCCTTGAGATTGCCCGCGAGCGGGACCTGTGGGTGGTGTGGGTGTACTGGTCCAACCGGCCCGACCTGCGCAACCTGGGAGCGCCGACCCTGTATTCCTTCAAGCACCGCCCCGGCCAAAAAGGCATCGGCGAGCAGCTGGAGCACGGGCCGGTGCTGACGCAGGGCAGCTGGGGAGCCAGCATGGCCGACGAACTTCAGCCCCTGATGTCACCGGACGACATTCACGTGGAAAAGGTGCGGATGAACGGCTTTTTCGGCACCCACCTGGATCAGATACTGCGGACCCAGGGGATTGAAACGCTGCTGTTTGCCGGCGTCAACATTGACCAGTGCGTGACCTCCACCATGGAAGAAGCCTACTTCCGCGATTACAACGTGGTGCTGCTGGAAGACGCCTGCGCCACCTCCAGCCCCGACTACTGCTACGACGCCGTGGTGTTCAATACGCGCAACTGCTGGGGCTTTAGCATGACCACCGAGCAGCTCGCTGCCGCCGCGCCCTGGACGCCGGAGAGTGCCCCCCGGCAGGACTGAGCGCCCAGGAGCCAGCTCACAGGTTGCGCTGAAAAAATTCTACGCTGCGGCGCAGGGCCAGGCTCAGGTCGCCGCTGAGGTTATGGTCGTCGCCCGCGTACCGGTAAGCTTCTACGCCCTGACCAGCGGCCCGCAGGTCGTTTGCCAGGGCCACCTGGAAGCTGTAGGGCACGTCCTCGTCGGCGGTGCCGTGATGCAGCTGGACAGGGCGGCCATTCAGCTCGCTCAGGTAGGCGTTGGGGCTGAGCGCACGTAAAAACTGCCGGTTCAGGCTGTCCAGTTGCCGCTGGGCACCTTCGGGAGCGTTCCACTCGGTTTGCAGCGTGGCGTAATCGGCCACCACCCCGGCCCACAGCGAGGCGGCCTTGAGGTCGCGGTCCACCAGCATCGCCCGCAGTGACAGTTGCCCGCCCATAGAGTGGCCCCACAGACCCAGCCGGGCCGGGTTGACGCGCCCGTCCCCTTTCAGGCTGGCGGCGGCGTTGAGCACATCCACCGTGTAGCCGGGGTCGTTATAGCCGCCTGCAGCTTCTCCTTCCGAGTCGCCGTGGCCCCGGTAATCACTCTTGAGGGTCACGAACCCGGCGCGGGCAAACGCGTCCTGGTACGCCACGTAGCGCTCGGTGGTGCGGTACTCATCGGGCGGAATATAGCCGTGGTTAAACACGATGGCGGGCCAGCCCCCT
>JAUNHF010000182.1 GCA_030524065.1 Deinococcus sp. | reverse complement strand
GCCTCCACAGAGAACTGTCAGGCCGCCTCCCGTACACTGGGAAGCATGATCGCTGGCAACTTCTCGGTGTTTCCCTTCTTGTCGGTCCTGCAAATGCTGATGGCGTCGGGACACACCGGGCGGTTAGATGTACAGGGACAGCCGCGCACCGGGCAGCTGTGGTTCCACGAGGGCGCCATTGTGCATGCCAGCGCTGGGCAGCTGGAAGGCGAGAGCGCCATGCAGCTGCTGACCACCACCGAAAGCGGCGAGTTTCACTTTGACGGCTCGGACCCGGCGCCGCAGGAAACACTTTCCCTGACAGGTGACCTGGCGCTGCGCCAGCTGTTTCAGGAAACCGAAGCCTGGAAACCGCTGCTGGCCGAATACAGCGACTGGACCCGGCCGTTTGAGTTCACAGCGCAGTGGAATGACCGCCTGTCTGTCAGCAGGCGGCAGTTTCAGGTGCTGCGCGGCGTCGAGCTTGGCCTGAGCATCAGCGAGATGGTGGACCAGGGCCAGTTGGCCCCCCGGCTGCTGCTGGGCACCCTGCGCCAGTTCCAGCAAGCCGGGCTGATCGCGCCGCGCAGCTGAGGCGCGCGGCAGCGCAGCCGGGCTGCGGTCAAGTCGGCGCGCTGAATTCCCGTTCCAGCCACTCGCGGCGCCCGCCTTCGGCTTCCAATGCGGCGGCGGCCTGCGCGGTAAAGCGCTCGGCAGCGGCCTGGGCCTCGGCGGGGCTGACCCCGTAGGCTGCCGGGTCATGCAGAATGCGGCGCAGCAGAGCAAAGACGGGCGTGGCGGGGTGGAGCTGGCCCGCCACGTCTATGTCGGCGGACCAGTGCAGCACCCAGTCCAGCGCGTACAGCGCCGGGTCCAGACTGCACGAGCGCGGCACCGGCACTGCCGGCAAGCTGGGAAAGGAAATGCCCGCTGTCATTCCAGCACCTCCAGCGTAAAGCCGCGCCGCGCCTCCTTCAGCCTCCCAAACGCCATATTCGGGTCGTGCGGCGGGCAGATGACTGCGCCCTCTTCAAACCACTGCGGCAGGTACTTTTTGCGCATTTCCAGGCAGGTCACCGGGTACAGGTCGTAGCCCATCACGTAAGGGTAGGGCGCGTGGGCCGCCGTGGCAAGCAGGTCGGCGGGATACACCAGCATTTCGCCGCCCGAGCGCAGCACCACACCCTGCTGGCCCAGGTTGTGCCCCGGCAGCGGCAGCACGCTTACACCCGGCACGATCTCGGCTTCACCGTCAACCACGTCAAACAGGCCGGCGTCGGCAAGCGGCTCGAAATAGGCGGGGATGTAGCTGGCCCGGCTGCGCTCGTGGGCGTGGCGGGCGTCGTGCAGTTCCTGGCGCTGCACCACATAGCGGGCGTTCGGAAAGGTCGGGTCGCCGGCCGGAGTCATGTTGCGCCCAGCGTGGTCAAAGTGCAGGTGCGTGTTGATCACGATGTGAATCTCGTCCGGGCTCAGGCCCGCCTCGCTCAATCCACGGAACACCGTCTCGTCACGGTCCAGGGCGTACATGCTCTCAAATTTCTCGCCGCCCTGGTCCCAGAAGCCGCTTTCCACCAGGACATTTTTGCCGCCAATCTGGATCAGCAGAGGGTTGATCCGCAGGCTGATGCGGTTCAGCTCGTCGGCGGGGTTCAGCTCATTCCACAGCACCTTGGGAATGGTGCCAAACATCGCGCCGCCATCCAGCCGAAAGCAGCCGTCGGTCAGGGTGGTGACGGTTGCGTCGCCCACCCGCTTCTGGGTTGTCCATGACATAGGGAGAGTATGGCAAAAATCGTCCCTGCGAGCGAAGTGAGTTTCAAAGGGGGTGGCGGGCGGCCAAAAAAAACCCCTCCCACCAGCAGCGGGGGGGAGGAGCGGGCAAGCCAGCTGATGCTCAGGCGGTTTGCTCAGTGCGGGGGCCTGCATGTTCTGCGCCCAGTTCGTCGGCGTCCAGCTGCACCTGTGCGTTGGGGTCGTTGTACATTGCTTCGTCCAGGACGCCTTCGCGCTTGGCCATGATGGCGGTCACGGCAGCGTCGCCGGTGATGTTGACGGCGGTGCGGGTCATGTCCAGCAGGCGGTCAATGCCGATGATCATGGCGATGCCCTCCACCGGCACATTGACCTGCGTCAGCACAGTTGCCAGCATGACCAGGCCCACGCCCGGCACGCCCGCTGTGCCCACCGAGGCCAGCACGGCCATAATCACCACGGTGCCCAGCTGCGCCAGCGTCAGGTCAATGCCGTACACCTGCGCAATAAAAATCACGGCCACGCCCTGCATGATGGCGGTGCCGTCCATGTTGATGGTGGCGCCCAGCGGAATGGTAAAGCTGGAAATCTGGTTGGGGACGCCCAGCGCCTCGCGGGCGGTGCGCAGGTTGACCGGGATGGTGGCGTTGGAGCTGGAAGTAGAAAAGGCGAACAGCATGGCCGGGCGCATCTTCTTGATAAAGGTGACAGGGTTCAGCCCGCTAAACAGCTTGAGCAGCAGCGGGTAGCTTACGAACAGATGAATCAGCAGCACGACCAGCACGGTCATGAAGTACTTGAGCAGCGGTGCGAGGCTCTCAAAGCCCAGCTTGGCGACCACGCCGGCCATCAGCGCGAACACGCCGATGGGCGCAAACACCATCACGATGTTCACGATCTGCATGACCACGTGGTTCCAGTCCTCGAACGCCGCCTTGATCCGCTCGCCCGGCTTGCCCGAGAGCATGATGGCGAGGCCCAGCAGAATGGAAAAGAAGATGATCTGGAGCATGTTGCCCTCGGCCAGCGCGGCGACCGGGTTGCTCGGGACAATGCCCACCAGCACTTCGCTGACCGGCGGGGCCTGCGGAGCCTCATAGCCGCTGGGCAGCGTCATGTTCACGCCCAGTCCGGGATTCACAATCTTGGCGCCGGCCAGAGCCAGCACGATGGCAAAGGCGGTGGTCGCCAGATAAAACAGCATGGTGCCGACGCCCAGGCGGCCCAGCTTGGCGGGGTCGGACAGTGAGGTGGTGCCCACCACCAGCGAGACAAACACCAGCGGCACCACCAGCAGCTTGAGTGCCGACATAAACAGGTTGCCGATGGTGCCGAACACCTGCGTATTGATGGTGGTCAGAATCGGCACGGTGGGGGCCAGGAAGTTAAACAGCAGCCCCACGACCAGGCCGGCGACCAGCGCGGCCAGAATCTGGGTGCTCAGGGAAAGGTTTCTCCATGCAGTCATAGGTCAAGGTTCTCCGTGGTAAGAAAGTTTGGGCTGGGGCCAGGGGCGCAGCTCAGCGCTCTGTAGTGTGACTCGTCTGTCCTGTGGTTGCGCGGCAACGGCCCTTGTGGCTGGGACATCAGGTGGTCGATGAGGGTGGGGCCAGGCCACTGCTTCCCAGAGGCTTCACTGTAAAACTATACGGGAAATCAGCATGACTATTCATGCTGGCCCGTGGCCCCCGGACAGCCGGGTCAAACAGTTGATCACAATACCAAGCTCCCCGCCAGTGGAGATGGCGGGGAGCGGTGGAGCGAGGGGGAAGGACTGGGCCAGGGTTGGGCTAGGGCTGGGTTGGCGCCGGGGTCTTGCTGGGGCCACCCGGCTGGGCGGGGGTGGTCTGGGGTTGGAGCGGCTCAGCAGGGGTCTGGTCACCGTCTTCCTTGGCCTTGTCGCGCTCCTTTTGCGCTTCCTCGGCGGTCATCTGTAGGTCTTTGCTCACGCTGCCGCTGCGCAAGTATTCCAGGGCGGCGCGCAGCTGCTGGTCGGTGCTCAGGTCCACGGTGGCCTGGCCCTGCACCGCGCTGCGTCCCCGCTGGGCGAATTCTCCGATGTACTTGAACACCCCGTCGCTGTCGGCCTTCACCTTGACCGTTTCGCCGCCCACGGTCAGGGTCAGTTCGGTGCCGGGCTTGACACCGCTGCCGGCAAAGTTCAGCGGAATGGGAAAGCGGGTGTCCTTGACCAGGATGTCCGGCAGGATGCCTTCTTTGTTGATGCGCCGGCCGTTGGGGGTCACCCATTCGCTGTTCACGATGGCGACCCGGCCACCGTCTGGAGTGTCGAAGGGCAACTGCGCCACACCTTTGCCGAAGGTCTTTTCACCGATCACGGTGGCCCGTTTCACGTCTTGCAGCGCTCCGCTCACCACTTCCGAAGCGCTGGCGCTGTTGCGGTTCACCAGCACCACCAGCTTGCCCTGGTAGTCGCTGGCGCTGGCTTCGGCCTTGCCATACAGGCGGCTGCGGCCGTCTTTTTGCCGCAGCGACACGATGGGGCCTGTTTGCATGACCTGGTCGGCCACGTCCA
>JAUNHF010000181.1 GCA_030524065.1 Deinococcus sp. | reverse complement strand
ATGTGTCTGGGACGCAGTTCGCCAGAGGTGAGGCAGGCCCTAAACGGCGTAGAGACCTCATCACCTGACTCAGTTTTGTCAACCCCTATTCGCGGTGGGTTGGCTCCAGCGTCCAACTCTTGCAACGCTTTTCGAAGAATTACGCGCACATCAAGCCGCCCTTTGAGTGCCAATTGAGCCAAGGCTACCCTCGCCCCTGAATCCTTACGGCTTCCGCCCAAACTGATTTCTACAAGCTCGTCTGGAAAAACATCCAGCCGCTCAATCCAGGAATCAGCCCAGGCGATAACGGCATTCCAGTCGTTGCCAACGTGGAAGATTCGGGCGTTGAGTAGAGCGGCTTCATCATACAGTTGTTGCGGCACTCCCTCACTCACGCCTGCATCCCTCCCCCGCCCTGCTTGCGCTGCATCCATGCAGGCGGCTTGGGCGCGAACCGGCCCAGAATGGTCTGCTGGTCGTAGGCCAGGTACGCGTTGGCCCAGGCAAAGGTGCTGTTCAGGGCGCGGATGGCGTCGGGGCTGCCCATGTTGCGCTCTAGCTGGTACAGGACAAATTGCTCGGGGGTTTCCAGCCGCAAGTAAGTGGGCATGGGGCCGGCGTGCTCATCCAGGATGCTCTGGAACTCGCCCACGGCGTCGGGGCTGGCGGTTTCCAGGTCTATGTTCACGTACATCACCTTGGGCACGTCTTCCAGCTGCTCAATACCCACGATTTCCTCTGCGATGGCGCGCAGGCCGCCGTCCTCGGCTTCCAGCTCCACGATGACCAGCCCCGGCGTGTCGTTGACCAGCTTGGGTTCAATGCGGTCGTAGGCGCGGGAAAAGGCCACCAGCTCGATCTGCCCGGATTCGTCGGCCAGGATAAAGCGGGCCATCATGCCGCCCGACTTGGTGGGCTTTTTCTGGACACCCTCGATCATGCCGGCCAGCACGGCTTTTTGGCGCTTGCCTTTTTTGGGCTGCACCTCAAACCAGCTGTCGAGGTCGGCAATGCGGCAACTGGCAGCCTCGCGCAGACCTTCATGCTGTTCCAGCGGATGCCCGGAGATGTAAAGGCCCAGCGCTTCTTTCTCGGCGGCGAGACGCTCCAGCTCGGTGAACGGCGGCACCCCTTGACGCAGCGGGCGCTCCTCCACCACCTCGTCCAGGGCGAACATCATGCTCATGCCCGCCTGGGCACGCTGGTTGATTTTGGCGGTGCCGGCGGCGTCTTCCAGGGCGTCGTCCAGCGAGTCCAGCAGTTGCTGGCGCTCACCGAACGCATCGAACGCTCCCGACTTGATCAGGCTTTCGAGGGCCTTGCGGTTGCAGGTTTTGTTGTCAATGCGAGCACAGAAGTTGGCGAGGCTCTCAAAAGCCCCGGCCCGCTCGCGTTCGTCCAGAATGCGCAGCACGGCCGCTTCGCCCAGGCCTTTGATGGCATACAGGCCAAAGTAGATTTCCTCGCCGGCCACCGCAAAATCCGAGCTGGAGCGGTTGATGTCGGGCGGCAGCACGCGCACGTCCATCTTGCGGGCATCGGACACGTATTCGGCCACCTTGTCCGAGTCGCGGCGCTCCACGGTGAGCAGCGCGGCCATAAATTCCACCGGGTAGTTGGCCTTGAGCCAGGCGGTCTGGTAGGTGATGACGCCGTACGCCGCCGAGTGCGACTTGTTAAAACCGTAGTTGGCAAAGGCGTCCAGCAGGTCGAACAGCTTGTTGCCCTCGTCCCTGGGCACCCCATTTTTCTCGGCGCCTTCCACGAACAGCTGGCGCTGCTTGGTCATCTCGGCGGCGTCTTTTTTGCCCATCGCGCGGCGCAGCAAGTCGGCCCCGCCCAGCGAGTACCCGGCCACGTCGGACGCGATCTGCATGATCTGTTCCTGGTACACCGGAATGCCGTAGGTTTCGCGCAGGATGGGTTCCAGCCACTTTTCGGCGTTCGGGAAATCGTGATAGGTGACTTCCTCTACCCCGTGGTGCCGGCGCACATAGGTGGGGATGTTTTCCATCGGGCCGGGGCGGTACAGCGCACTGAGCGCGATGATGTCGGCCAGGCGGCGCGGGCGCAGACGGCGGCTGGCGTCGGTAATGCCGGCCCCTTCCAGCTGAAAGACGCCCTTGGTGTCGCCCCGGCTCATCAGGTCAAAGGTGGGCTCATCGTCAAAGGGGATGGCGTCAAAGTCCATGTTCAGCCCTTTGGACTCGCGCAGAATGCGCCGGGCTTCGTCCAGGAACGACAGCGTCCGCAGGCCCAGGAAATCCATCTTGATCAGGCCGATGTCTTCCACTGACTTCATGTCGTACTGGCAGACAATGCCGTTGCCGGAGGTGTCGCGCATGATCGGCACCAGGTTGGTGAGGTCTTCTTTGCCGATGACCACGCCCGCCGCGTGGACCGAGGCGTGGCGGGTCAGGCCCTCCAAGCGCTGCGCGAACTCATAGGCCTTGTTCAGCTCCTCGTCGGCTTCCAGCATCTGGGCGATGTCGGGCACGGCGCCTCTGGCCTGCTCCAGCGAGTAGCTTTTGCCGAACTTGACCGGGATCAGTTTGGAGACTTTGTCCACCTTGCCGTATTCCACGCTCATCACGCGGGCCACGTCCTTGAGGCAAGCCTTGGACGACATGGTCCCAAAGGTAGCGATCTGGGCCACTTTGTCCTCGCCGTATTTGCGCTGCACGTACTCCACCACTTCCATGCGGCGGGCATCGTTGAAGTCAATATCAAAGTCGGGCATGGAGATGCGGTCCGGGTTGAGAAAGCGCTCGAACAGCAGGTCGAATTCCAGGGGGTCGAGGTTGGTGATCCGCATGGCGTAGGCCACCAGCGAGCCGGCCCCCGAGCCACGCCCCGGCCCCACCGAAATGTCCTGGTCCTTGGCCCAGTTGATGTAATCGGCCACGATCAGGAAGTAATCGGGAAAACCCATGTTGTTGATGACGCTCAGCTCGTACTCGGCGCGGCGCAGGATGGTCAGGGCGTGACGGTGATGCTGGCGGGTGGTTTCCTCGCTCTGCTCCTCGGTGCCGGGGTCAATGGCCGTGTCGCTGTCCTGCACGCTGGCGCGGCGGCAGTCCTCGTGGGCGTAGGCGGGCAGGTCGCCCGCTTCGGCCTCCGCTTCCATCTTTGCCAGGGCCGGGTAGGGCGTGAATTTCTCGCCCGCCGCTTTGCCCCGCGCTTCCCACTCGCTGCCCATAAAGGCCAGCAGGGTGAGCAGGTCGCTCTGCTCGCAGGTGGCCGCGTCGCAGCTGCCGGCCCGCTCGGTCACTCTGGCGGCGTCGGCCTCGCCCAGCTCAGAAAGCGAGCGGGCCGCGTAGTCGCGCAGCAGGCTCTCGGTGGCGTGGGCCGGGTAGCGGCGCATCATGCCGGCGTAGGTCTGCACCCGCATTTCCTCGGCCATGGTGCGGCCTTCGGGGATGGGCAGGGCCGGCATCTGGTACACCCGCTTTTTGCCCACTGGCAGCTCCACGTTGCACAGGTCCGCGATGTGGGCCGAGTTGTCAAAGATTTCCTCGCCCCACTCCGACGGCGGCAGGGCGCGGTGCATCTCGCCTAAGTCCTTGACGTAGAACTCGTCGCAGGGGAACTTGAAGCGGTTCTCGTCGGCCAGGGTCGCTTTGGTCTGAATCGCCAGCAGGGTTTCGTGGGCGGTGGCGTCGTCCTTTTTGACATAGTGGCCGTCGTTGGTCGCCACCATGCCGATGCCCAGCTCCTGCGCCCACTGTTTCAGGATGGGATTGTTGCGGCCCTGTTCCTTCAGGCCGTGATTCTGAATCTCGATGTAATAGTTCTCGCCAAAGAGGTCGCGGTACCACAGCAGCCGCTCCTTGGCCTCGTCTTCACGGCCCATCAGCAGCAGTTGCTGCACCTCGGAGCCCAGGCAACCGGAAAAGGCAATCACGCCTTTGCTGTGCTCGGTCAGCAGTTCGTGGTCAATGCGGGGCTTGTAGTAATAGCCCTCGGTGTAGCCCCGGCTGCTCAGGCGGCAAAGGTTCTGGTAGCCCTCGAAGTCGCGGGCCAGCAGGGTGAGGTGATAGATGCCTTTTTCGCCGTCTTGCCCGCGCGTGCGGTCCCGCCGGGTGCCGAAGCCGGGCACCACATACGCCTCGTAGCCCAGAATCGGCTTGACCCCCGCCTCCTGCGCGTAGTTGTAGAAATGCACCGCCCCGTGCATGTTGCCGTGATCGGTCATTGCCAGCGCCGGATCACTGCCTTCGGGGCTGGTTTCCTTGGCCCATTTGAGCAGATCCTTGAGCTTGGCGGCCCCGTCCAGCAGGCTGTACTGCGTGTGCTGGTGCAGGTG
>JAUNHF010000180.1:249-4302 GCA_030524065.1 Deinococcus sp. | reverse complement strand
CGCTGGTGCGCTGGCTGGCCGGCGACGAAGGCAGCGTGGCCCGCTTTGCCCGCAGCATGGAAGACGACCTGGGCCGCCCGGTGATGCTGTTCAGAAGCAAGTATGACCTGGACTACACCGCCGAGCAGCACCCGGAAATCGAGTTTCTGCCGCTGCCCAAGGACCTGACGCGAGTCGGATGACCGTTCAAGACCTTATGTTGCCGGAACTGAGCGGGTTTGACCCGGCCACCCTCAGCGCCGCACAGGACCTGCCCGAGGGGGCGATCAAGGGCCTCAAGCTGCGCTGTATCCCGCAGGGCACCAAGGGCAATGCGCGGGTGCGGGCCGGCAAGCGCTGGTTCGCGCAGCGCTTTGTGCTGGACGCGGGCGGGGAGCTGCTGGACAGCCGCTGCTCGTGCGGGGAAGCGCAGTGCGTGCACCTGGCGCGGGTGCTCAGCAGTGAGCAGCTGGGCCGGGCGCAGCAGGCGTTGGCGCAGGCCGCAGCAGCGCCGGGCGACGCTCAGCAAGGCGCTGAATTCCCGTCCGCACCGCACCCCCAAGACGTACCGGGGCAGGACACACCCGCACAGAGCAGCCAGGACCAAGGCGCTGAACCCGGCCGCCGCAAGAAGAAAAAGAAAAAGCGCGCCGCCGCAACGGAACCAGCCGAGACGCCGCAGGGAGCGCAGGCGCTGCGCCCCGCCGGTCCCCGCCCAGAAGGGGGCCGGGTGTCACGGGCGCGGGCTGCCGAGCAGTACGGCCCCTTGCTGCGCGGCCTGCGCCGTCCAGAGACGCCCCGGCGCGGGCAAGCGCTGCGCTACCGCCTGAACCTGATTCCCAATCCCGAAGGTGGCCCCTTTCTGGTCAGCGTGGGCGTAGAGCAGGCCCGCTACGCCCGCTCCGGCACCCTGCTGCCCGAGCAGCCGCTGGAGTTGCCCCCCGCAGGCAGTCTGGAGTGGCGGCGCGGCTGGCTGGAGACCCTCCCGCCCAGCGCCGACAGCGACCGCGAGCTGCTGCGCGGCCTGAGCGAGTACGGCGACCCGGCCACCTTGAACGATCAGCCGGTGCAGCTGCTGCGCCGCGAACCCCTGACCGATCATCTGCTGGCGGCCCTGCTTGCCACCGGGCGGCTGCATGCAGGGGGCGACCCGCAGCCGCTGGTGCCCGGCCCGGCCCGCCCCCTGCGCTACGCCTGGACCCAGCGCCGGGGCGGAGTGCAGCAATTTGAGCTGCGTGCGCCGAGCGGGCTGAGCGACGAGCAGCTGTTCGGCCTGCACAGCCGCTGGTATCTGGACCGGGAAGGCGGCCATCTGGGCGAAGTGGTGAGCCTGCTGCCCGCCGAGGTGGAAACGGCGCTGCTGGCCCTCCCCCCGGTGCTGCCTGAACAGGCCGCCGCCACCCGCACCCTGCTCGCCGCGCAGATGGAAGAGCTGCTGGGCGAGCAGGCCGGCAAATTTCCTCTGCCCCAGGCCATGCAGGAACACGCCGAAGTGGCGCCGCACCAACCCGTGCTGACGCTGCTGGAAACCGGGGTGCTGGCAGGCCGGGGCAAGCACCGGCAGGTGCAGCAGGTCGCTGTGGCTGCGCTCCACCACGAATACGCCGGGCAGCGGCTGGACAGCGGCCCAGGGGACAGTGCAGAGGACGGCACCGGGAGCGCGGCCCAGACCCTGTACCGCCGCGACCCCGAAGCTGAGGCGCAGGCCCAGCGGCAGCTGGCCGGTACGGGACTGCATCCCCTGAGCAACCTGTTTCCACTAGCCACCCAGCCGCAGCCTGAGCAGGGCGAGCTGGGCCGCCTGTACAGCGTGTCTGACCCGGCGGAGTGGTACCACTTCGTGCAGGAAGTGCGCCCACGGCTGGAAGCGGCTGGCTTCCGGGTGGACATGACCCCTTCTTTTCCGTACCACTTTGCCGAGATTGAAGAGTGGTACGGCGCCGCCGAAGAGGACGCGGGCGGCAGCTGGTTTGACCTTGAGCTGGGGGTGATGGTGGGTGGACAGCGCCACAGCCTGCTGCCCCTGCTGGCCGGGCTGCTGGAGCGCCAGCCCGAGCTGCTGGACCCGGCGGTGTTGGCCGCGCTGCCGGATGACCGCCCACTGCTGGCCGCGCTGCCCGGTGGCCGCACCCTGGCCCTGCCCGCAGCGCGGGTGCGCGACATCCTCAGCGTGCTGGTGGAACTGCACCTGGGTGGGCGCTCCGGCGGGCCGCTGCGGCTCTCGGTGCTGGACGCGGGCCGCCTGGCCGAACTGGACCGGGCCCTGGGCCTGCGCTGGCTGGGGGACCGCCAGGACCTGCTGGACCTGGGGCGGCGCCTTCAGGACTTTGGGGGCATCACGCCTGCCCGCGCCCCACGCGGCCTTCAGGCCAAGCTGCGGCCCTACCAGCGTCAGGGGCTGGCCTGGCTACAATTCCTGCGCGAGTACGGGCTGGGCGGCGTGCTGGCCGACGATATGGGACTGGGCAAGACCCTGCAAACCCTGGCCCACCTGCTCACCGAAAAGCGCTCTGGCCGCGCCGATCTGCCCAGCCTGGTGGTGGCGCCGACCTCGGTGCTGGGCAACTGGCGCTCGGAAGCGGAGCGCTTTACGCCGGGGCTGCGGGTGCTGACGCTGCACGGCCCGGGCCGCCGCCGCCACTTCGGGTCGCTGGCCGACTACGACCTGGTGCTGACCAGCTACGCGCTGCTGCCCCGCGACATCGAAACCCTGCGGGCGCAGCCGTTTCACCTGGTCATTCTGGACGAAGCGCAGAACATCAAAAACCCGCGCAGTGTGGCTGCCCGCGCCGCACGGGCACTGGACGCCCGGCACCGGCTGGCCCTGACCGGCACCCCGCTGGAAAACCATCTGGGCGAGCTGTGGTCGCTGTTTCACTTTCTGATGCCGGGGCTGCTGGGCAGCGAGCGGCAGTTCGCTCAGCTGTACCGCACCCCTATCGAAAAGGGCAGCGACGCGGCGCGGCAGCGTGCCCTGGCCGCCCGCATCCGGCCCTTTGTGCTGCGGCGCGACAAGCGCTCGGTGGCCCGCGAGCTGCCCGACAAGACCGAAGTGACGGTGCGCCTGGAGCTGCAAGGCGATCAGCGCGACCTGTACGAAACGGTGCGCGTGAACCTGGAAGGGCGGGTGCGCCAGGAGCTGGAGATGCGCGGCCTGGCCCGCTCCAGCGTGACCGTGCTGGACGCGCTGCTCAAGCTGCGGCAGGCCGCCACCGACCCCCGCCTGGTGCGCCTGAGCGTGGCCGAGCAGGTGCGCAGCAACGCCAAGCGCGAGTGGCTGCGCTCGCAGCTGCCGCAGATGGTCGCAGAAGGGCACCGGGTGCTGATCTTCAGCGGGTTCGCTTCCCTGCTGGGGCTGCTGGAAGATGACCTGCGCGAGCTGAGCCTGCGTTACAGCAAGCTGACCGGGCAGACGAAAAAGCGGGCCGAAGCCATCGAGCGCTTTCAGAGTGGCGAGGCCGAGGTCTTTCTGATCAGCCTCAAAGCCGGGGGCGTGGGCCTGAACCTGACCGCCGCCGACACCGTGATCCACCTGGACCCCTGGTGGAACCCCGCCGCCGAGGCGCAGGCCACCGACCGGGCTTACCGCATTGGGCAGGACCAGCCGGTGTTCGTGTATAAGCTGATTGCGGCGGGCAGCGTAGAGGAGCGCATTCTGGATCTGCAATCGCGCAAAGCGGCCCTCGCCAGCGGCGTGCTGGACGGCGGCCTAAGCAGCGCCGTGCAGCTGACCCAGGCCGACCTGGACGCCCTGCTGGCCCCACTCGCCGGCGAAAGCGATGACGCAGACCCTGCCGCGCCCGCGCCTGCGCCCTTGCCCACTGCGGCCTCCCAGGCCCCCCGCCGCCGCACCGTGCCTGCCGCCTCGGCGTCGGCCAAGAGTGAGGAGGGCTCTTCCGCACAGCTAAGGGCAGCCCGGAAAGCAGCTACGCCGGCCACAGCTCAGCCCCAAGCCACAGCGACCAAGAGCCCGGCGCGGCGCGGCCAGCGCAAGTCTGCCGAGGCGCCCGCGCCGGGGCAAGGCGAGGATTAAAGCTCTCCTGACACCAGACCGAACAGGCCGGGCGGCCCCTT
>JAUNHF010000180.1:0-239 GCA_030524065.1 Deinococcus sp. | reverse complement strand
CACCGTCAGCACAAAAGGACTGGGCCGCGAGTACAACTTCGCGGCCCGGACTCTTTACGCCTCACTCAGACGAACTGACCGTCTCGCTGCCAGACCGCGCCGTCCAGGGTGAGGGTGCCGCCCCCCGCCGCCGGGCGCAGGTCGGTGATCAGGTCCCAGTGAATGCCGCTTTCGTTCACGCCGCCCGTCTCGGGGTAAGAGCGGCCCAGCGCCAGGTGGACCGTACCGCCCATCTTCTC
>JAUNHF010000179.1 GCA_030524065.1 Deinococcus sp. | reverse complement strand
GGCAAGAAGAAGGGCAAGAAAGAGGAGCGCGACCCGAAGGAAATCACGTGCGAGATGTGCAGCGCCGTGTTCTACAGCAGCAAAATCTGCCCGCAGTGCGGCTATGCCCACGAGTACGAGCGTGCCCCGCTGGACATCGAGGTGGCCGACGGCGAGCTGGTGGAGCTGGGCACGGAAAAGTCAGAACTGACCCTGGCCGAGAAGCAGGCGTGGTACCGGCAGTTGCTGGCCTACGCCGACGCCCAGACCCTCAAGCCCGGGTGGGCCTACCACGCCTACAAGCGCCGCTTTGGGGTCTATCCGAAGTGGGGCCAGCAGGAAATGCGCCTGCGCCCCAGCGCCGAGGTGCTGGCCTGGGCACAGTCCGAACGCAAGCGCCAACGCATCGCCTACGCCAAGAGCAAGGCGAAAGAGCAGCAACAGAAAGGAAGTGCCGCATGAACAACCCCGAACTGAACGACCACCTACACGGCCAGACCGACCCCCAGCCCCACACCCGCACCCAACTGGCCGAGAGCCCCACGCCCCAGCCTGAGCAGGAGCAGGATGACGCCGCCGTGAGCGCATTTGCTCAGGCCATGTCAGTTAAGCTGGCCCGCGCCCGTGAGAAAGGGCGCGGAGGCTGGCAAGACCCCAGCGTGTGCAGCGTGACATGGCTGTGGGACCAGATGCAGGAGCACGCACGCAAAGTCAACCTGGACATGGTGGACGTTGCCAATTTCGCCCTGATGATTGACTGGCGCTGCGCCCACGTGCCCGGCGACAGAGAGCGACTGGCCGAGCACGTTGCTCTGCCCCAGCCTGAGCTGAGCACCGAGCAGGTGCTGAACTGGATAGATATAGTATTGGACGAATACAACGGACCTCACTGGTGCGTAGAGGATGACGATCTGCGGGAGCTGTTGCGGGCCGCTTCTGACGCCTTGACTACCACCCAGACCGAGCTAGAACGCCTCCGGGCGGCGCTGGCTGAGGCTGAGGCGAGGATTGGCCGAGCTGAGGCGCTGGCTGATGACTGGGAGAGCATCTCGGCTGAGGGCATCTGCTACGCCGCCGGAGAACTGCGGGCTGCCCTCGCCACCGCCCAGGGCGAGAAGGGCGGTGCGTGATGTACTTTTGGTGCCGCGTCGAGTGTGACGAACGCCTTTTAAGGCGCAAGCTGGACCGCCGAAAAATGCCGCGCTACGCCGTCAGCGGGTATGGAGAACGGCTATATGACGCCGAGGGCGCAGCATTCGGCGTCATTGTCTTGGTGGCACATCTGCAAGCCGAGAGCAGAGAGCAGGCCCTGTCGCAACTTATTTGGGACTGCCCAGGCGGTGTGATCACAACATGCACTCAGGTGGACGGGGCACCTGCTCAGGGCCGCTTTGAGGGCCTGCCTATTTCGGTTGCAACCTGCAAGCTCGCCCCTGCTGAGTTGTTAGAACGGGCCGAGCAGCAAATCAGCTTAATTGCGGAGCGGTGCAAGGCCCACAACGAGCAAATGCGAATCAATGAGCGCAGAGGCCGGACCGATGATGCCGCCTATGCCCGCATTGACCGCGAGTATCCCTGGCCCCTGCCTGCGCCGGCCTACCCACTGCGAAAGGCCCAACCATGACCACCCCCGAACAACCCAGCCCCAGCGTGAGCCGGGCGGCATTGTCTATCGTCCTGGCCCTGTTCCCCGACCCCATCCGCTCTGACCGCCTGGGAGATTATCGGCCTGAGATTGCCCAGGCGGTGTCAGCCCTGAGAGCCGCCCTCACCCAGCCCGAAGCCCCCGCCCCGGCGCCGCCTGCTGAGCGGTGGCTTCCGGTGAGCGAGCGGTTGCCGGAAGAGGGGCAGCGCGTGCTATTCGCTGATATCGGCGCTGGCATTCATGCGGGCCGCAGATGTTCAGATGGCTGGGATGAGCCAGTGGATTTCTGGGATGAGGGCGAGATTACCCACTGGATGCCTCTCCCAGAGCCACCCACCCGCCTCCGCGCCCTGGCCGGAGCTGAGGTGAAATCGTGAGCCGTCCTCAGATGACCACGAGCAGCTGGCCGGCTATCTCCACCGCGCCTGGCCCTGTGACGCGCCCTGCTGTGCGTCACTCAGAATCAGCCGAGCTGATTGAATTGCGCCGCAAGCTGAAGGCGGCAGGGAAAGTGTTGTGAGCGTTAACTCCAGGGAGAAAGGCAAGCGTGGGGAACTGGAGTTTGCCCAGGCGCTCACCAAGCGCGGCCACCCTGCCCGCAGGGGGCAGCAGTTTGCAGGAGGAGGCGACAGCCCGGACGTGGTGTGCGAGTCCCTGCCGGGCATCCACTGGGAAGTGAAGCGCACCCAGGCCTGCGCCCTGCCCCACGCTGCCGAAGTGCTGCACTGGGAAGCGCAAGCCCAGCGCGACGCCGCCCCCAACCGCCTGCCCGCCATTGCCCACCGCTGGGACGGGTGCCGGACATGGTTCGTGCGCCCCCTGCACCCGGACGGCACCCGGTACTGGCAGACGCTGGACGAGTTCCTGTCCGACCACACCAACAGAAAGGAAAGTCAGATATGACCCGTGTTCACTGGACAGAAGAGAAGCAGGCCCAGGCCATGATGTTGTTCCGCCGGGGCTACAGCGTGGCGCAAGCCGCCCGCAAGATGGGCGTCACCTACTCAGCCCTGAAGAACGCCAACGCGAAGTACGGGCTAGGGAATGTTCCCGGCGACCTGATGCCCATCTCTGAGTTGGCCGCCGCCCTCGGTGTCACCCCCTGGTGTGCGCACACCATTGCCCGCACCCACCTGACCCCCCGCCCATTCCTGAAGTGCGTGGTGGTGAATCGGGAGGCCGCCGAGCGGCTGGTGAGACAGCGGCCCAATCCGGTCACTGTGCTGGACCGCGTTCCAGATGACCACCTGACGCAGCGCATGCTGGCCGAGCGGTGGGGGCAACCCATCCCCACCGTGTACCGCCGCCTGGAACAAGCGGACGTGCCGTTCGTGTATGCCCGCCCCGGCAAGTGCGGCCGGTTCGTGCGGTGCTACCACCTGGCCGATGTGGAACACCTGCGCCCTGCCCGCCCTCCTGCGGGGCACATCTCCGAGCAGGAGCTGACCCAGTTGGTCCGCGCCAGCGGGGACGCCATTGAGCATCTGGTCCGCGCAGGGATGCCCGTGCAGCGTGTGCAGTGCCGGCGCTACTACCACCCTGCCGAGGTGGCCCAGTGGCTCATGGCCCGCCGGCATCCCCGCAGCAGGCGCAAAGGTGAGCGGCTGTTGCAGGCCCTGGGGGTGCAGCCGTGAGGGTCATCCCCCGGCCAGTCAGCTACGTGCCAGCGTACATGCACGCTGCTGGACGACTCAAGCAGCGGTTCGGTTTGCACATGGAGCTGGACGAGTACGTGGCCCTGTGCCAACGGCTGGCCGACACCGACCCCCACACCCTGCTGCTGGCATCTCGCTACACCAGCGCTGGCCGCCTGGCCGTGCCCTGGCAAATCGCAGGCCACGACATGCTGCTGATGTACGACATGGCGCACGGCGTCATTGTCACCATCATGGAGCACGGCATCACCAAAGGCAGCAGCGTGCCCGGCGAAACGAAGTGGAGGCAGCGCCAACAACGCAAGGCCAAAGCGTACCGCCGCCCCAAGTCAAGGAAGTGGACACAATGGACAGACTGAAGAAAGGTCAGAAATGACCCAGGCCGAATACCGCACGCTGCCCACCCGTGAGGAGCGGGTGCAGCAGTTGGCCCAGCGCTGGAGCCTGACCAATGCCGAACGCGAAGCGGTGGCCCTGGCCGCATGGGAGGAGATGCAAGGCTACGAGTTTGAAGGTGGACGCTACGCCCTGAAGTGGTTCGAACGCCTGACCGGACTCAACCACAGCACCGCCATCAACATCCGCGACGCCGGCAAGGCGCTGGCGAAAGGGGCCGAGCCAGGGCAGGGCGTCACGCAGCTGGCATACATAGGCCGCCAGTTGGCGAAGGGCAAGACGCTGGACGAAGCCCAGCAGCTGGCAACCGACAGCAAAGCCCGCCGCGAAGCAGCAGCAGCAGCAGGGATTGACGTGGGCCGGGTGGCCTACCCGGAAGGCAGCGCCGAGGAGATGGCCGGCATCTATGCCGAGTTGACCCGCGCCTACGCCGACGCCGGAGAGCAGCCCCCAGGTGTGCCGGAGATGACCTTGCAGCTGGCACGACTGGCCCGCCCCCGAATCAGCCCGGCCACCATCACCGAGGAGACCACTGGCGCAGACCCCCAGCAGGCCCAGGCCCAGCAAGAGCAGCGTGACCAGAAGGCCAGCACCCTGTACAGCTATGTGGCCCAGCAGGGTTGCTGCATC
>JAUNHF010000178.1 GCA_030524065.1 Deinococcus sp. | reverse complement strand
GAAAAAGGCCGGAAAGCGGAGGCCCTCCCCCGATTTACCGGCCATCAAAGTGGCTGGTTCTTAAGGACGTGCCAGCATCCAGACGTTGTTCACGCCGTCGCCGCTGACATCGCCGGGCGTCATGCCTTTGGCCCAGTAGTACAGCGGCATGCCGTTGTAGGTCAGCTGCTCGGTGCCGTCGGCGCGGCGAATCACTTGCAGCTTGCCGCGCAGCTCAGGAGAAATCTGCACGCCGGAGCTGGCCGTGACCGCCGGCCAGTTGGTCAGGCACTGGCCCACGCAGGCGCTCTGGTTGGCCGTGTCGTTTTTGAAGGTGTAGATGGTCTTGCCTTCCGCGCCGGTCAGATACTGTCCCTTGACCGCGTCGGTGGCGACATTCAGCGTGAGTACGTTAGGGTCAACCGTCATGGGAGCGCAGGCACCCAGGGTCAGGGCCAGGGCGGAAAACATCACTGCTTTTTTCATGGGACACTCTCCTATTACCGGAATGGGGCAAGTCAGGCGGGTGAAATATTTTTTTTCCGGTGGCTTCAGTCTAGGGCAAAGGGGGAACGCACATGCGGCAGCAAGCAGGCCCGCTGCAAGGGTCAAGCGCCCGCGCCTTGCACCAGGAGTGTCAGGCCCGTATCATCTCCCTCCTATGCCCACCCTGCACCTGCTGGTCGGCCTGCCCGGAGCAGGCAAAACCACCCTGGCCCGCGCCCTTGAGCGCGAACAGAGCGCCCTACGCCTGACACCGGACGAGTGGATGAAGCCCCTGTTCGGCGTAGATGATACGGAGGGCAAGCGCGGCCTGCTGGAGCGCGAGCTGCTGTGGTCGGTGGCGCGCCGGGCGCTGGAACTGGGGGTGAATGTGGTGCTGGACTACGGCCTGTGGTCCCCGCAGGAGCGGGCGCTGTACCGCAACCGGGCGCAGGAGCTGGGCGCCGAGGTTCAGCTGCATGTGCTGGACCTGCCGCTGGACGAGCTGTGGAGCCGGCTAGAACGGCGCAACGCAGGCGGTGAGCATCCCTTTCAGGTGTCGCAGGAACAGCTGCACGAGTGGGACGGGTGGTTCCAGCGGCCAAGCCCCGCCGAGCTGGCAGCATTCGGCAGCGGGGCCAACGCGGCCGACTAGCCTTGACCCCGCCGGAAGCCGGCGAAGGTGTCGGTCAGCAAGCGGGCGCACTCGCCGGCGCGGTAGCCGCCCTGCACCGCTGGCTGCACGCCCCAGCGGTGGCCCAGCAGGTCATGAACGCCGCCCAGCGCCCCGGCGCGGGGGTTGGCGGCGCCGTACACAATGCGGCCTATGCGGGCTTCCAGCGCCGCGCCCAGGCACATCGGGCACGGTTCCAGGGTCACCACCAGCGTGCAGTCGCTCAGGTAAGCGGTGCCCAGGGCCGCCGCCGCCCCGCGCAGCGCTTCCAGCTCGGCGTGGCGGGTCATGTCGCCGCGCTCCCGGCTGCGGTTGCGCCCAAGGCCCACTGCGGCCCCGGCAGCGTCCAGCACGGCGGCTCCTACCGGCACCTCCTGCGCGGCGGCGGCCTGCCGGGCCTGGTCCAGCGCCGCTTCCATGCCGTGCCACAGGGGATCGTGCCAGCCGGTTTGCTCGCGGGCACCGGCGGCCCACACGGGCGGATTCAGGCCCACCCACTGCACGCCCTGCGCCGAAACCAGCAGCGGCACTTGCGGGCGCCAGTCACGCGGAATGCGCCGCTCGGCCAGCACGTCACTCAGCCGGCGGGTGCCGCCGCTCAGGCGGATGCGGTCGCCGGGCTGCGGGGTGCGGGCCTGCCACTCGGCGGGAAAGGTGAACTCGGGGGCGCTGAAGCTGGGGGGCTCGCCGGGCAGCACCAGACGGCCCCCCGTCACGCTGACCGGCTGGCCCTGCGGCAAGGTGAGGTGCCGGGTCTCCCCCACTGCCAGGGCTGCGGCCAGGGCTTGCAGCTGCCCGGTGTGGACCTTCAGACCGGCCCGGCCCAGTTCGGCGCGCAGCCAGCGGCGCAGCACCGCCGGAGACTGCCCGGCCAGTGGGGTGTGCGGGCGAATGGCGGTAGCCAGAGCACCCAGCACAGCTTCATCTGCTGCGGCGCGGCCAGCCAGGGCGGCCAACACCTCCTCGGCCGCCGGAAAGCGGGAGCGCAGCAGCGGCAGCACCTCCAGGCGCAGCCACACGCGGGTAAGCGCAGTGTCCTGGTTGGTGGAATCCTCGCGCCAGTCCTGCCCCAGGGCCCGCAGATAAGCTTCCACCTCTTCACGGGTGACGTCCAGCAGGGGACGCTCTACCCCGCCCCAGCGGCCAGCAATGCCAGTCAGAACCGCTTCGCCGCGCAGCAGCCGCATCAGCACCGTTTCGGCCTGGTCACGGCGGGTGTGGGCGGTCAGGACCGTGCCCACGCTGGCCTCCTTCGCCGTGCGTGTCAGGAACGAGTAGCGCAGTCGCCGCGCCGCTTCTTCCAGGTTCCAGCCCCGCGCCTGCGCGGCCCGGCGCACATCAGCCTGTCCCCCCGCGTAGAGCACGCCCAACTGCGCCGCCAACTCCTCCACCCAGGCGGCGTCCTGTGCCGAATCAGGGCGCAACATGTGGTCAAAGTGCGCCGCCAGGGGCTCAGCCCCAGCGTCCAGCAAACCACGCAGCAGCGCCACACTGTCGGCCCCGCCTGACACCCCAACCACCACCCGCTGGCCCCTGTACCGGCGCAGCGCAGGGGGCAGTCCATCTGAGACACTCACGCCCGCCAGTGTAGCTGGCAGTCGGCGCTGGGGCTCGGTTATACTGCCTGGTCCAGCGGGCCCGTATCCACCGAGTAAACCGATTACACCCAAGGAGCCCTGGACATATCGGACATCTCAGCTCTCTGCCCCCCAGCGGCCCTGTTCGCTGAACTTTTCGGCGGTTTAGCAGTCTGCTCCCGGCGGACTGTTCAGACAAGGCCCATGCCCGTCAGCGCTCCACCATCCGAGGAACTCCTATGAAAAAGACCGAGCCCACCCCCCCCAAACGCAAAACGGGCCAGAGTGCCCTGAAACTTGACCAGCTGGACCTGCAACTGGTCGACGCCCTACAGCACGACGCCCGGCTGAGTATCCGCGAGCTGGGACGGCGGCTGGGGGTGTCGGCACCCACCGTATCGGACCGGCTGAGCCGGCTGGAAGCGGCGGGCGTGATCCGGTCCTACGGCGCGGTGGTGTCGCTGGGGGCGCTTGGGTACGGCGTGGTGGCGTTCGTGGGCGTGTTTGACACGGGCGAGAAGTTCGGAGCGCTTGACCAATGGGCCCAGGAGCATCCCAACGTGCTGGAATGCCACCACCTGACCGGCCGCTTCGCCGCGCTGCTCAAGGTGGCCGTGACCGACATCACCGCGCTGAACGACCTGGTGATGGAACTGGTGGACCTGGGCGTGCAGTGCGACACCAGCATTGTGCTGAAGTCGCCCGTACCCGACAAGCTGGTGATGGTGCAGCCGCAGGCTGAATAGCTTGACTGCCAAACCCGCTTAACTCCCGCTTGCTTCACTATGGCGCTGCCACGGGCTGGATAAGCCAGCCAGGGCGTCAGACAGGAGGCCGGCTGCGTAGAGGAACTATCCCTCTTTGCAGCCGGCCTTCTGCCCGCTGGGGTCAAATAAGTGCCAATTATTCCAGAGAGACGGTCTGGTTGTTGCTCTGGTCGCTGCCACTGCGGTCGCCACTTACCAGACCCTTGGCGAGCGCAAAGACGGACGCCAGCTTGCCACTGCTTTCCCACAGTTCGGCGCCGTGAGCGTCCACATGAATCAGCTGCACATTGGGATCGTCAATGCCTTCTGGGAAATACACCTTGTAAAAGTCGCTCCAGATCTCTTCGAGCTTGGCGCGGTCCTCGACCAGCCGGGCGCGGCCAGTCACGCTGACATAGTTCTGGCCGTCGGGCTGGGCGTAGGCCAGGTTGACCTCGGGGCGCTGCGAGATGTCGTGGACCCACTCGGTGTCCTTGCCGCCGATAAACCACAGGTCGCCGTCAAACTCCTGGTCCTGGGTGGTCACGGGGCGGCTGTGCAGGCGGCCCTCGCCGGTCTGCGTGACCAGCATGCAGAACTTGATGCCCCCAATCAGTTCAGCCACCTTCTGGACGGCTTCTTCACGGCTCATATCTTTGCTCATGTCCCCAGCATGCCAGACCCGGCCCGGCTTGCGGCCACGCGTGAAGCGAGGGTTAGCTCCTTTTCATACCTGCGGTCCTGCCGGGACGCGGCCAGCTCCAGTGCGGGTCGCCGGCCAGAAACTGCTCCCAGGTGGCCGGGGTGCGGGGCAGCGCCTCGGCTTCGGTCCAGGCCCAGTAGGGGGTG
>JAUNHF010000177.1 GCA_030524065.1 Deinococcus sp. | reverse complement strand
GTCATCAGCAGGTAATAGGTCAGGTATCCTGCGTCGCCCAGTGAGAGGTCACGGTAGATCTGCCCTTCTTCCCCCAAGGCGATCAGGAAAGCGTTCCCAACGAACTGGCCCAGGAACGCCAAGAGAAACAGCAGGTGAATGTGCCTGTTGTTGTGCGGGCTGAGTCTGTTGCTGTGCCGCCACAGTTGCCAGGTCAGCAGGGCACTGACCGCCGTGACCGTCATGCCCAGCCCGTTGCTGACCCACAGGTCCAGCGGCGTGTGGGGGCGGCGCAGCACAATCCATAGGGCATGGGCCAGCAGCAAAACTGCCAGCGGCCGCAGGGGCCCAGGGAGAAGGGAAGCAGAAGTCAGAGGCACGGGAAAAGGAGGCGAAATGTTCTCACCTGAGTGTGGGGAGCCTACCAGGGGTTGCCCCCCCGCCTTCTTACACCGGCGCAGACATTCGGATGGAAAGTTCCGCCGGCTTGTCTGCCCCGTCCGGTTGCGTCCTGAGCGGCTTTTGGGGACCTTCGCCCTATTTTGTTGCTGCACCTTGGGCGGCGCCCGGCCCCTAGCGGCGGCGCCCGCTTCTCGCCTTGACGCTGTACATGTCGTGGTCGGCCAGGCCCAGCAGGGCTTCGTGGGCTTGGTTGCCCCGGCCCAGGGCGTAGCCCACCGAAGTGCCCACGCTGAGCTGCTGGCCCTGGTACAGCATGGGGGCCTGGATATTCACCGCAATAAATCGGGCCAGGGCCTCGGCTTCGGCGCCCCGCTGCACGCCCGGCACCACGATCACGAACTCGTCGCCGCCCCAGCGGAAAATTTGCCCTGGCGCCGCCACGGCCCGCTCCAGCTGCTGCGCGGCGTGCCGCAGCATCTGGTCGCCCACCGCGTGGCCGTAGGTGTCGTTGATGTTTTTAAAGCCGTTCAGGTCCAGCGAAAAGATAGCGTACGGCTTATCTGGCCCCAGGCTGGTTGCAAAAAAACGGGTGAATGCGGCGCGGTTGGGCAGCCCGGTCAGCACATCGTGATACGCGAGGTGTTCGAGGTCACGGCGGCTGGCTTCGAGCTGGGCGTGCATCTGCCGGTTGACCTGGGCAATCTTGGCTTGGCGCAGCATCACCAGCCCGAACACCGCCACCGTACCGACCGTGATGCCCAGCTGGCGCTGCGGGCCGCTGAAGGCGCCGGCCAACAGCAGTGCGCAGCAGACCAGCACGGCGGTGTAGGGCAGGCGCCGCAGGGTTCGCCGCAGCGCAGGGGGCAAACCGGCGGCGGCGGGCGGGGGGAGCCGGGTGCGCACCACCTGTTCCATCCCCAGGGCCAGCAGGGTCATGCCCCAGATCCACAGCAGCGACAGCCACCGCTCATGGGCGCCGTCTCCAGTCAGCACCGCGTACAGGTCGGCAAACCCGAACAGCAGCAGCCCGGCCGTGACGAACCCCAGTACCCGGCTGTGGATTCCGCGCAGCAGCATCATCACGCTCAGCGAAATGATCAGGATCTGCGCGGCGCCGTAGGCCAGCAGCAAGCCGACCAGCAGGGGCTGCTCGCTGGCGCCGGCCACCAGAGCATCCAGCCCCAGCATCCAGACACCCATGCCCGCAATCACGGCGATCATCAGGGTATCGAGCAGCGCCAGTTGCCCCGGCCAGCGCCCAGTTTCGCGGAGCCAGCCCACCTCTTTTGTCAGGGCCACGCCGGCCAGCACGAAAAACAGCGTGTCGAGGGCCAGCCTGGCCGGCGAGTGGTTGTGGATGGCTTCTATCAGGCCGAAGTCAAGGTTCCACAGTTTGCCCAGGGCATGGACACTCATCACGGCGGCCAGCCAGGCAATCACGTCTGTGCGCCGCTGCCACCACACCTGCACGGCCAGCAGCCAGGCAAAGGTCACAGCGGCAACAAAAGCCCAGTGCATGACCGTCTGCGCCGAACCGAACGGCGCAGGAAGCCCCAGGGCCAGCGCGGTATACAGCGCAGCGGCGAGAAGCAGCAAGGCGGGAAGGGGCGCCGGTGGCGCAGAGGAGGAGGTATTCATTGGGGAGGAAAGGTCTACGGGCAGAATCACCTGCCGCTGTGCCTACTACACTGGCAGTATGACGCCTGTTTCCGGCTTTCGCCTTGAGACTTTATCCGGAGATTATTTTCGGATCCTTCCCGCGCAGTTGCCCCCGGCGCTGCGCGACTACGGACTGCCGCCCACCAAACCCGGCGTGCGGGGCTATCCCGGCGTGGATGACGCCCAGCTCCTGCTCTTTCAGACCATGCTCAAGCGCAAGGCACGCGGCCCGGTGCTGGACCTGAGCGCGATGGGGGGGCTGCTGGCTTCGCTGCCCGGCGCCGAGCTGCGGCCGGTAGAAGGCTCAGCGGCGGCAATTGCGGCGCTGCGGGCCGACGGGCTGGAGCCAGTGGTGGCCGCGCCCGGCGACGACCTGAGCGCCCACTTTCCCGAGCCGGCGCGCACGGTGGCCTGCGTGCTGGCCGGCGACCGGGGCACCGCTTATGCCCAGGCGCAGATCAGCTGGGCGCACGCCCACACACCCCCCGGCGGCAAGTTGTACCTGGCCGGCGACAAGGCCAAGGGCTTTGACCGTTATGTGCGGCTGGCGTCCAAAGCCTACGGCACCGGCGAGACCATCGCCCGCGACGGGGGAATGCGCGTGGCGGTCCTGACCCGCCGCCCCGGCCCCACCCCGGAATTGCCCACCGCTGAGGGCTACGAGGAACACGGCGTAAAAGTGGTGGGACTGCCGGGGGTGTTCAGCGCTGCCAAGGCAGACAAAGCCACCGGGATCCTGCTGGATACGCTTGAGGCGCAGCCGCCGCTGGACTGGGCCGGCAAAGCGGTGCTGGACCTGGGCTGCGGCACTGGCCTGATCGGGGCCTGGGCTGCGCAGCGCGGCGCCGCCGTAACTCTGGTAGACGGCGACCTGCAAAGTGTGCGTAGCGCCCAGCTGACCCTGGCGGCCAACGGGCTGAGCGGCGAGGCGATTCATTCCGATGTGGACGCCGCCTTAGGCGAGCGCCGCTTCGACGCAGTGCTGAGCAATCCGCCTTTTCATGTGGGGCGCGGGGTGGTGCTGGACGTGGCCCGCGAATTTATCGCCGCCGCCCGCCGGCGCCTGAATCCCGGCGGCCAGCTGATTCTGGTTGCCAACGACTTTCTGCCCTATGAGGCAGAACTGACTGCTCAACTCGGTCCGGCCGAGCTGCTGGCCCACGAGCGGGGGTTCAAGGTGTTGGCAGCGCGGCGCCCGTAAGGCCGCCCACTCCCCCATGCCGCGCCGCAAATGATTTTGCTCCTCTGCGGCGCAGTCTCGCAGGTCCCGTCCGCGCCGCTTTCACTTTTGCAGGTGAACCGGTGAAACCCGCAGTGCGGATGAGGGCTGCACACGGCAACTCTCTTTGCGCCGGTGCTAAAATGCACTGTTAAGCTGCTGCGCCTGTCCCTTGCCCCAGGGTCTTTTTCACGGCGCCGATATGGCCCGTGTCTCCCCATCTCAGCGCGCTGGGCAGTGTTTTTCACTCACTCTCTCTACCTTTACCGGAGGACCCATGGCTGAAACCAAGACTGCCAAGACCAAGAAGACTGCCGCCCCCGCCGAAGCTGCTCCTGCCGAAGTTGCCGAGAAACCGGCCCGTAAGCCGGCGGCCCGCAAACCCGCGGCCAAAAAGGACGCCGCCAAAGACGGAGCCAAGAAACCGGCCAGCAAAAAAGCCGCCAAATCCGCCGCCGTGACTGGCGACGAGGGCGGAGCCGAAAAGCCGGCCCGCAAGGCCGACGGTTCGGACCGTGCCTATTACGCGCACCCGGCCATTCAGGAGCTGCTCAAGGGCGCCAAGGCCACCGGCCTGGTGACGAGCGAGGAAGCGGCCGCCGCCCTGGCTACCGCCCTGGAAGCGGCCGGCATGGACCCCGATTCCAGCGACGAATTCGATGACCTACAGCTGTACTTGGCCTCCAAGAACATTGAGGTGCAGGACGACGAGGACCCCGAAGAGGAAGAGGCCGACACCGAAAAGGAAGACGACGAGGAAGGCGAGGAGGAAGAGCGCTACTACGACGACATGCCCCGCGCCGTCTCCAACGACCCGGTGCGGCAGTACCTGCACGAAATCGGCCGGGTGCCGCTGCTCACGCTGGAAGAGGAGATCGCGCTGGCCCGCCGCATTGAGGACGGCGAATTTGCCCGCGTAGAGCTGGAAGAAAAAGGGGAGGAGCTGGATGACCGGGGCCGCCGTGGCCTGCAGCGCCGCATGGAAGACGGCGCCGCTGCCCGCCAGGGCTTGATCGAAGCCAACCTTCGCCTGGTGGTCAGCATCGCCAAGAAGTACACCGGACGTGGCCTGAACTTTCTGGACCTGATTCAGGAGGGCAACCAGGGCCT
>JAUNHF010000176.1 GCA_030524065.1 Deinococcus sp. | reverse complement strand
AGAAGTCCTCGATCTGGCCCAGCACGTCGGCGTAGGCGTCGTCTATCTCCGTGCGTTGGGTGGTCACGGCTCCCACGCCACGCCCGCCAGGGTTGCCCTGCCCGCCCTCGGCGGCCTTGCGGGTGAAGTGGCGTACCACCTGCTGGTCACTGGGGCGCCACTGGATGCCCACCCGGTCGGCCCAGTCCTTGCCGATGCCGTCCAGTACGTCCATGATGTGCTGCTCCGACATGCCGCGCTCACGGAAGAATCCGTTCAGGAACTCCACCGGGTGAATGTCGGGATTGGTGTAGGCCTTCTCCACCTGCTCGGCAAACTCCTTCGGGCTGGGCAGGTTGGCCTTGAGCTTGTCGCCCTGCAAGGCCGTCTTGAAGGTGGGCTGGCCAGTCACGCCGTCAAACAGGGCCGCGCCGCCGCCCTGCGCCCGGTCAATCAAGCGCTTCAGCTCCGGGTCACTGGGGTCAACTGGGAACCAGTCGTCCTGCCCGCGCCCGTTGCGGCTGGCCTGCTGGCGAATGGGGAAGCGATCCATGCTGCGGCTCACGGCGTTCACCTCGGCCTCGGTCGCCCCGGCCATGAACGCGCTGATTTCGTTGCTGTGCAGGTAGAGTGCGCCCACCTGCCCGCTCTCCTCAAGTTCCCGCCAAGCGTACTCCCGTTGCAGGTCCAGCGGGCTGTCATCCTTCGGATTGAAGTAGTTTGGCACCCGTCGCCTGAACCGCTTCTCCTGCACCGTGACGTTGGCGGCCAGTCCCTGGCTTTCCAGGTCGCCAAAGATGCGCTGAATGTCGGGGTGCCCCACTGGGAATTCGTCGCTGACACCGCCCACCACACGCCAGCGGCCATTCACCCGCTGTACGGCGTCCTCGCCCAGCACGTTCTTCAGCGTCCGGACATGGCTCATGTCCTGGGAGGGCAGGTCCAGCGCCCCCCGGTCCACCGTGCCCACCTTCAGCGGCTCCACCACGTCACGCCAGACCAGGCGCTCAGCGTCGGCCACTGGGTCCAGCAGGTCTATGGGCTTGCCTTTGTCATTTCTGACCTGGCTGGGGTAACTCCTAACGCTGCCGGGGGTCGCCTTGCCCTCCAGTGCGTTGGCTACTGGGTTGCCGTCGGCCTTCACCACTGCACCGTTAAAGGTGCGTTCAGCCACGCGGGCGCTGGTAGGGAACTGGGGTCGCGCTTTCGCCTGCCGGTTCAGGGTCAGCGAGTACAGCCCCTCTAGCTTGGGCCGGTCAAACGTCACGGCGGCCGGGGCGTCGCGCTCCATCAGCCGCCTGATCTGGTCGTCAGGCCGCTCCCCGTACATGGCGTACATGCGGCGCAGGTGCCGTTTGTCGCCTGCCTGGTACTGCTTCAGGGCCGTCTCGCTCATCAGGCCGCTACCGCTCAGCTTCTCCGCGCTGAACACGTCAAACTGCACGCCCTTGTTCACGCTGCGAATCGCCCGGTCTGCGGCGCCCTGCACGCCAGTGCGCGTTTCTAGTGCGCGTATCTCGCCCTCCAGCACCGCCCGCTTGGCCCAGTTGCTTTCATCGGCCAGCCTGCCGGTCAGGATGCCCAGCTGCTGCGCGTCCTCAAAGCCCAGCCCCTTGCGGGCCTCCACCTGTGCGGCCAGCGCTTCGTTGCTCAGCACCGTGTACTGGGCCAAAGTGGCCTGCTTGCGCTGCTCGGCGGTCACCGCCTCTTCAGGCACGCCCATGTTGCGGTTCAGCCACGTCTGCCCTAGTGTCGGGCTGACGGGCTGGGTAATGTTGCGGGGCACGCGGCGCTGGTTCAGGATGGGGCTCACGAACCGCTCGCGGCCAGCCTCACGAATCCCACGCGGCACGGCCTCGGTCAGCCGCCTGATCGGTTGGGTGGTGAACGGCGCCGCCACCACGTTCCCAGCAAAAGCGCGGTACGCGGCGGGGCTGTCAAACGTGCGGGCCATGTTCTCGCCAATCCGAAGGCCAGCCGTCAGACCACCCAGCTTGGCCGCCTTGCCCACTGCGCCCACCAGCGGCACGTCCAGCAGGAAGTCGGTGGCGGTGCCTCCCCAGCGGGCCACCCAGTTGGGCGCCCCGGCCTTCTTCCACAGTTCATAGCCCCAGATGGCCTGCGCCCGGGGGTCGCCCTGCTGGAGCCCTGCGGCCTGATACGCGCCCCACGTCGCAAAGCTCAGCGCACTGCGCCCGCCCCGCTTCATGGTTTCCCACGCGTTCGTCTCGTCGTCGCCGTCGAACGCATCCTGCCCCGCTTTGATGCCAGTAAAAAGAATCTGCTGCGCGGCGGCCAACGGCTGCACCACCTTGCCCACCGTGCCGATGATATTGGTGAGGGTGGGGTGCTGCTGCAAGAAGCCGTGAAAATTGTCGGCCAGAATGTCGGTGGCCTCGTCCATGTTGGCTGCGGTTAGCGGGTCGCGCTTCACGAACGTGCCGCCGTCGGTGGTGGTCACGGTGCCGGCAGGGGGCGCAGCAAAGATGCTGGTGCCCAGGAAGCCGCCACCGCCGGGTTGGGCCGTCGGGGTGTTGGTCGGGGGTTCGTCAAAGACGCTGGTGCCCAGGAATCCGGTCATAGGAATTTCGCTCCGTTTGCGTTGAGGTACTGCTCTACCTGCGCCGGGGTCACGGTCACGCCAAGCGCACTGCTCAGCTGCTTGGCAACGGCGGGCAGCATGGATTTGACTTTGCCAGCCCGCTGCGCCGCCGGCACGGCGTTCAGGGTCTTGGCGGCGTTGGTGAGGATGATGGCCGCCTGCCCCTGCACGGGCTTGCCGGCCAGTGGGGGAGCCTGGTAGCCAGCCACGCCCTGGCCTGCGGGCTGGTTGGGCTGTACGCGCTTCCCGAAATAGGGGCGCACGTGGGCCGCAAACTTGGGGTTGTTGGTCTGCTCGTTGGCCTCGATGATGCCGTTGTTGTTGCTGTCCCACACCCTGTTCTGGTCGTATGCGTCTGTGCCGCGCCGGTACCCACTGCCTGTGACAGCCTGGTAAATGTCGGCCATGCTGCTTCCCGGCCCGATGCCGCGCTGTCTCAGGTAACGCTCTACCCACTTCATTTGCTCGGTGAAGGACATGCGGGCCAGGGCGTCGGTGGTCGTGCCCATGTCCCTGGCAGTGGCATCCATGAACTGAATCAGGCCGGTGCCGCTGCTGCCCGCCATGTTGCGTTGTGATGGGCTGAATGTGCCTGCCGTTTCAAAGCTAATCACAGCAGCCAGGCCGTTCGGGTCCACGCCAAGCCGGTTCGCCGTTGCCTCAATTGCCGTGCGGGCTTCTGACGTAAAGTTGCGGGGGATACTCTGAATCCCTCCGCCTGTGAAATTGGTCACATAGCTCACGCCGTTAAAGTTGGTGTAGCCGTAGCCGCCACCACTTGCCCCGCCGCTCGCTCCACTGTCGCCGCTCCCCCCAGTGGCCGCAGGCGGCTCCGGGTCCGGGCTGGTCCAGAAGCCCAGCCGCTCGGCCAGCTTGGGGTCCAGCTTGCCCTTGCCGCTGACCTGTGCAAACGCTTGGCTCAGGTCGTTGGCTTCGCCCTGGTAGACCTGCATTGCTTCGGCGGCGGCATCCAGCTCGGCCTTCTGCTCCGGGGTCAGGTTGGCATTGCCCACAGCGGTGGTGTAGGCCTTGGGGTCCCATCGGTCGGCCAGAATCTTGGCGTTGGGCAGGTAGCGGGATGCCACCATGCGGAAATTGCTCTGTGCGGAGCGCAGGTTCTGACTGTTGATTTTCCGCATCTCGGTCAGCGCAGTCATCATGGACTTCTTGTCGGTCACGGTGTTGCCGTTCTGCTGGTTCAGCGCGGCGCTGGCCTGCTGGCTGGCGGTCAGGTATTCCAGGTCTGACATGCCCACCTGGTTGTTTTGCATCCGCTGCGCCTGCCGGGCGGCCTGGGTGGCGCGGTTGTACTGGGCGGTGGTGATTTTCCCGGCGGCGTGCAGGGCGCGGAGACTTTCCATCCCCATGAACCCACTGCTGGCAATGGCGTTCAGGGCCTCCTGCTTTTGCTGCGCTTCCTTAAAGGGCAAGATGGCCTTCTCGGCGGCGGCGGTGGCCACGGTCAGGTTGTTGGTGGCGTTGATAGCGTTGATCTCGCCCCGGATGGTTTCGCGGACTTTCAGCACGTCCATCGTGCTCAGCGCCGTCTGGTTGTTGCTTTGGGTCACACCGTTGTTCAGCAGGGTCTGCCCATCCCGCGCCGCTGCCAGCGCCGCTTGGCCCTGGCTGGGGGTGATCGCTCCACTTTGCACCAGCCCGTTGATGATCGTGGCCCCCGTGTTGCCCGTCCCCTCAATGCCGGCAAGCAATTCGGACCTCTGAGCCCCTGCCTGCAAGCCCACCAACCCCTGCGCGGAAATGGCCGTCTTCTTGCCAAGGACATTTACGG
>JAUNHF010000175.1 GCA_030524065.1 Deinococcus sp. | reverse complement strand
CCGACGACGCGACCCGGCAGCAGGCCATAGACAAGGTGGCGGCGGCGGGCCTGCCTACGGGCGTGCTGGCTTTTGGCGGCGTGCCCCTGAGCGGTACGGCCCAGGGCAGCGCCACCGGCACGGTGACCGAAACGCCCGCTGGCCCTGCCTCTGGCGGCCTTTCCAGCCTGCCGGACAATGGGCAGCCGCTCAGCCAAGCCCACCGTGCCGCGTTGCGCGGGCCGAGCAGCGTCCGGGCGGGTGAGGCAAACACCTGGAGTTTCACCCTGACCAACCTGGGCAGCAGCGCCATCCACCTCGAACACGGGGCCTGTGACGTGCGGTTCGAGGTGCTGAATGCAGCGGGCGAAATCGTGCGTCCCGACCCCAAAAACACCATCTGCACCATGCAACTGGTCTACACCAACGTGACCCCTGGCGAAACCCAGGACGTGCAAAACATCCGCTGGGAAGGCAAGGACGCCGCCGGGCAGCCCGTTCCCGCAGGCGAGTACACCCTCCGCGCCGTGTTCCGGGGCGCAGGCCAGCGCAGCGACGTGGCCGAGCTGAAGGTGACCGTGCAGTAAAACGCCGTGCCGAAGGGGAGCCAGGGCCGACGCTCTGGCCCTTTTTCGTTTACCTGACCTCAAAGACCGTTTCGCCCACCACGTTCCCCAGCGCGACGCGGGCGCGGTACTTTCCAGGCCCTACCCGCTGCCCGATGCTGTTTTTGCCGTCCCAGTGCAAGGTGCGGGTGTGCGACTCGCCGGGTTTGAGTTGACCCATGCTGTTGCCCTCGGTGGTGCAGATGCCGCCGCGCTGCCAGACGGTCAGGTCGCCTTGCACACGCTGCACCGCGTAAGGGTCGCAGGAGTGGAACCAGAAGTCCTGCACCGCCTTGCCCGTATTCGTCACCGTCAAGGTGAGGGCATACCCTTTGGCGTCAGGCTTGACGGTCAGGGTGGGTTTGAGGTCGGCAGAAGGTTGACGGTCAGGAAACTGAACCGGGCCGTTGACCCGAATATCCACGAACCCAGCGTCCAGGCCCCGCTTTTTCAGTTCGCCCAGAAACGCCTGCCGCGACACTTCGTCGGCGAGTTGCACGCTCAGGCGTCCGGTCCCGCGCCCCACCGAGTCCCAGCGGGCGCGACTCGCGTGCAGGGCGGCTTCGTAGGCCCTCAGATTCGGCGTGGGAATGGGGCGGTCTTGCGGAACGACCAGAGCAGAAGCATAAGCGCGAGACAGCCAACTCGAACCGGGGCGCAGGCTCACGTTCCAGCCTGCGCGGTACTCCACCTGTGCGCCGACTTTTTGCGGCCCCAGAGCGCGGGTGTAGGTGTACTTCGCTCCAGCGGGCAGGGTCAGCACCTCACCCACCCGCTGACAGCGGGGCGCTTCACCTACGGGCTGCATCTGGCCCAGGTCTTCATCCTTGTTCACCGAATTGCCGTTCTGGTAAACCGTCCATTTTTTCAAAATCGGTGTACCTGTGCTGAGGCATTTCAGGGTCACGGGTTTGGCGCTGGGATTTTGAAGGTGCAGTGTCAGGGTCAGTGGCGGCGGCGGGTCGTTCCGGTAGGCGTGGTACTGCGCGGGCCGAAACTGAAACATCAGCGGGTCATTGGAACTGGCAGAGACGACTGACAGGGCCGACACCAAAAGCAGAGGCAAGAAGCGGGACATGGCCCCATCCTGATGCCCGGTTGCTGACGGGATGTGAGGCCCCCGACTCACTTCACCGTAAACCACTTCACCGCGCTCTCGCCCGCAAGCCACATCAGCGCCGTGTAATTCCCCGCTGGCAGCGCGGGGAGTTTGCCACGCCATGGCTCCAGATGAACGCCACCCGACGGGACCAGCGTAGGCCGATAATCCGACGTGCAAGCCCCGCCTTCGGGCTTGTTGTCGTAGACCACCTTGCCGTTGCCATTGCGAATCAGCAGGCCCGCGCCGCATAGCCGCATGTCCCGCTCGACCGTACTGCGCCAGATGTTGCGCGAGGCGACCTGCATTTGCAGCGGTTGCCCGGCCTTGGCTTTGGAAAAGACCAGTTCGGTCACGAACGGCCCCGGCCCCACGTTCACCGTCGCCGTGGCATAGAGCGGCGGCTGGGTACGCAGCGTCAGGATGGCGGTGTACGCGCCAGGATTCAGTTTCATGGGCAGGGTGACGTTGAACACACGGGACTTGCCCGCCCGAAAGGTCACTTTCTCGCCCGTGTCGCAGTCGGCGGCCAGATACCGCTGGGTCAGCGGCGGCCCACCTGCCTTGTCGTAGACCTTGAAGATGGGGCAGGGCACCGTGTCGCCGCGAAAACCGTTCAGGGTGACGGTGTTGGGGCTGTAGACGATGAGGCGCAGTTTGGCCTGCTGGGTCGCCAGCACAGGCCCAAGCTGCTGCAATTCCAGGCTGACCTGGGCGGAGGCGGTAGAGGCGAGAAGCAGCGGGAGAAGCCAGAGAGGGCGCATAGGCCCATGCTGTCGCTCACAAGCTGACGGAGTGTGAAAAGGGGCAACTTTGGGCGGAAGGAGAGCGGTCACTTGACCTCAAAAGAGCCGACTGCGCTGCCAAAAATGTTCCAGTGAAAGACCTGGTAGGTGCCAGCAGAAAAGAAGGCTGACCTCTCCCTTTCCTACCGTTCAGTACGGGACTTTTCACGCCCCAGCGCCGCGTAAGCTGGGAAAGATGACTCGTCCTCAATCCGAACAAGCCCCCGAAAATCAGCCGACTGGGGTCAGGCCCGACGCGGCGCATCCTGCCGCCCAAGACCCTTCTATCGGTCGTGTCCCAGGTCGTCCTGGCGTGCAAAAACCCGAAACTGACCCCAAAGTGCGCGACTCGGCCTTCCTGAAAGCGGCACGCGGCGAAAGGGCCGACCATACGCCCGTCTGGTTCATGCGGCAGGCGGGGCGCTACATGCCCGAATACCGCGCCCTGCGTGCGGGCCGCAGCATGTTGGACTGCATCCGCACGCCTGACCTCGCCGCCGAGATTACGCTGCAACCCTTGGGGGCGTTTCCGCTGGACGCCGCGATTCTGTTCAACGACATCCTGACCCCGCTGCCGACGATGGGCCTGAGTCTGGATTTCGTGGGCGGCGTCGGCCCCGTGATTCACAACCCGATTACGACCACCAAAGACGTGGACATGCTGGGCGTGCCCGCCACCGCCGAGACGATGCCCTACACCGCCGAAAGCATCCGCCTCCTGGTGCCCGAACTGAACTCGCGGGGCATTCCGCTCATCGGCTTCGTGGGTGCGCCGTTTACCCTCGCCAGCTACGCGATTGAGGGCAAAGGCAGCCGCAACTACGAGAAAACCAAGCGGTTCATGTACTCCGAACCCGCTGCCTGGGAACGGCTGATGGGCAAATTCGAGGCGCTGCTGGCCGATTACCTCACCGAGCAGGTGGGGGCGGGCGCGAGTGCCGTGCAGATTTTCGACTCGTGGGTGGGGGCGCTGAGCGTGTACGACTACCAGACCTTCGTCAAACCCGCCACGGGCCGCCTGATCGAGCGTGTGAAGGGGCTGGGTGTGCCCGTCATCTACTTCGGCACGGGCGCGACCCACCTGATGCCCGACATGGCCTCGCTGGGGTCGGACGTGATGGGCGCAGACTGGCGCACCCCGCTCGACAAGGCGTGGGGGCTGGTGCAAAAGGGCCAGAGCATTCAGGGCAACCTCGACCCGCTGCTGCTGCAAGCACCCTGGCGCGAACTGAGGCACCAGACCGACCGCATTCTGGCGGAAGCGAACGGACGCCCCGGCCACATCTTCAACGTCGGCCACGGCCTGCTGCCCGAAACGCCGATGGACGCGGTGATGCGGGTGACGGAGTACGTCCACGAAAGGACGCAGAAGGCTTAAGGCAGATGGCAGAAGGCTAGGAAACCGAATCTTTTCGCCTTCTGCCTTCAGCTATCTGCCTTCTGCAATTACATAGACCTCCACGCCTACCCACATCCCAACCGACGGACAATATCCCATGCCCAGATACCGTTCCAGAACCACCACCGAAGGCCGCAACATGGCGGGTGCCCGTGCCCTGTGGCGGGCCACCGGTATGCAGGAAGGCGACTTCCAGAAGCCCATCATCGCCGTCGTGAACTCGTTTACGCAGTTCGTGCCGGGCCACGTTCACCTCAAAGATTTGGGACAACTGGTGGCGGGTGAAATTGCCGCAGCGGGCGGCGTCGCCAAGGAATTCAACACGATTGCCGTGGACGACGGAATTGCCATGGGCCACGACGGGATGCTCTACTCGCTGCCCAGCCGCGAAATCATCGCCGACAGCGTGGAGTACATGGTCAACGCCCACTGCGCCGACGCGATGGTGTGCATTTCCAACTGCGACAAGATCACGCCCGGCATGCTGATGGCGGCCCTGCGCCTGAACATTCCCACCGTGTTCGTGTCCGGC
>JAUNHF010000174.1 GCA_030524065.1 Deinococcus sp. | reverse complement strand
GCCACAGGTTCCGGTTGCCCACAGGTCCTGGTCGCCCGCGCTCTGCTACCCTGGCCCCTATGGCAAATCCTGATTTTGTAGGGCTGGTCACCTCGGTGCAGGCCACGGCGGAAGCGGCCCTGGGCCAGCTGAACGCGGCCACCAGCAGCGCGGCCCGTGACGGCCTGCTGGACGAATCGCGCTCGGCGCAGGTGGCAGAGCGGTCGCTGCGGCTGCTGCTGATGCTGGCCGAAAAGACCCGTGGCAACCTCGATTTTGAAGAAGCCGAGATTCTCAGCGACGCGGTGGCCTCGGTGCGCGAGTTGCAGGCGGCCCGTGCGGCGCAGCTGCAAGCAGATCAGGCCCAGGCGACAGAGCCGAACTGATGCGGGCGGTGGTGCAGCGGGCGGCGCATGGGCGCTGCACGGTAGATGGCATCGTCACCGGGGAGATTGGGCGCGGCCTGGTCGTGCTGCTGGGGGTCGGCCCGCAGGACACCCCCGCCGAGGCTGCGCGGCTGGCGCAGAAGATCGCCCGCATGCGTATCTTCAGTGACCCGGCTGGCAAGATGAACCTGAGTGTGCAGGACGCCGGCGGTGAAGTGCTGAGCATCAGCCAGTTCACCCTGTACGCCGATGCCCGGCGCGGCAACCGGCCCGGCTTCTCGGGGGCGGCGGCGCCAGCGCTGGCGCAGGAGCTGTACGGGGTGTTCAATGCCGCGCTGCGGGCCGAAGGAGTGCAGGTCGCAGAAGGCATCTTCGGCGCCGACATGAGCATCGAGCTGCTGAATGACGGCCCGGTCACGCTGATCCTGGACACCGACGACTGGGCCTAGGCACAGCAGAACTGGACACAGCAAAGGAGGCGGGCGGTCTGCAATGGACCGCCCACCTCCCTTTGCAGCTGGCTTCTTACTTCAGCTTGGCCAGCAGTTGCTGCGCGGCCTGCTTGTCGCGCTTGTCCCAGAAGGTGGTGGCAGGCAGCGACACAGCCTTGTTCAGCTGGGCAGCGGCCTGCGCTTTGTTGCCGTTCCCCAGCAGCATCAGGGCGCGGGCGTAGTCCAGGCGGTGGATGATGCGGTTCGGCTCCAGCGCGATGGCCTTGTTGAAGTTGGGAACGACCTGCTCGGCCTTGGCGCCGGTGGCAACCCGCGCGGCGGTGCCCTTGGCGTACAGTTCGGCGTGCCACAGGCCCAGGGCCACGTAAGCGCTCGCCATAGTGGGCTTGAGGCTGATCGCTTTTTGCAGGTTGGATTTCATGCTGCCGGCCCGGCTGAGGCTCTGCATGATGCCGGCACTTTGGGCCAGTCGGCCCTGGGCGCGGGCCAGCTCAAAGTAGCCTTCAGCGCTGTTCTTGTTCAGGCTGATTGCTTTTTGGGCGTAGGTCTGCGCCTGCCCGTACAGGGCCTGGCCGCCGCCGCTGAGGCCAGCGCCCAGCGTGGTGGCCTCGGCCGCCAGGGCGTAACCGTCGCTGGTGTTCAGGGCCACCGCTGCTTTGGCCGCTCCTTGCCAGTCCCCGGCATCTAGCTTGCTCTGCGCGGCACCGAGACTCTGGGCGCTGGCCGCGCTGAAGCTGAGCGCTGCGCCCAGGACCAAAGAAGAAATCAAAGTTTTATGCATATCGTCCTCCAGGGCGGGCTGCACTTTGGCGGGCCCGCCAGGTTCAGGGCGCGGCTACTGCTGCTTCTACGCGGAAGCGCCGTGCACCCGAGTCCTTTTGCTGTATTTGAATGGAGTTCAAGATTAATCCTCAGCAAATGTTCAGAAGGGAAGCCGAGCTACAAGTGCGGAGCAAAGCTAGCCGCCTCTCCGGCTTTACACCTGCCTCGGACCAAAAAAGTAGCCGCGCCCGGCGTGGGCAGCGGCTCATGGGGTTCCCTGGTGAACCTGGCTACGGGCTGAGGCGGGTCAGGCCCTCGCTGGCTTCGGGGTAGCTGGGGCGCAGCTCCAGGGCGCGGCGATAAGCGTCGGCGGCCCGCGCCGGGTCCGAGGTGACGCCAGCGCCGCTGCGTTCCAGGCTCAGGCCCAGAAAATAAAACGCCTCTGCGTTCTGGCCGGTGGTTGCGGCGTCGGCAAAGTTGGCGCGGGCGCGGGTCAGGTCGCCGGCGTCCAGATTCAGCCGGCCCAGGTAGTAGGAGAAGTCCGGGTAGCTGCCACCGGCCAGTTGCAGCGCCCGCTCCAGCTCCTCGCGGGCCGCGCGCGGTTCGCGGGCCAGATAGCTGACCACGCCGCGCTGCCCGGCCGCGTAAGCGCTGTTGGGGGCCAGCTGCACGGCCAGCTGCGCCTGCGGGCGCGCCACGGCAAAGTTGCCCCCCTCGGCCAGCAAGCGGGCAAAGTAGGCGCGGTTGATGCCGTCGCGTGGCTGGGCCAGCACGGCGCGCTGCAAGGTGGCCGTGGCTCCGCGCAGGTCGCCGCCTGCGTACTGGGTTTCAGCCAGATTGAACAGAATCACGCTTTCCTGCGGATTCAGGCGGCTGGCCTGTTCAAAAGCGCGCACAGCGGCGGGCAGATTGCCCTGAAAGCGCAGAATATAGCCGCGCTCGTTCCAGATTTTGCTGGCTTCGGTGCTGCGGCGGCTGGCCGGAATGTTGGGAAGCACCCGCTCGGCGGCGTCCAGGGCACTCAGCGCTGCCTTCAGGCTGGGGTCGTCGCTGGGCACCGTGCCCGGCAGCCGCGCCTGACGGAAGGCCAGCGAGTACGCCTGCGAAAGCGCAATCCGGGCACTGACGTTGTTGGGGTCCAGCTCGGTCAGGCGGTTGAGCGTGGCGGTGGCCTCGGCGCTCTGGCCCAGCCGGGTCTGGGTGCGGGCCAGGCCCAGCAGCGCGTCGGGGTTGGTCGGGTTGGCCCGCACCGCCGCGCCATAGGCCACCGCCGCCCGCTGGAAGTTGCCCTGGCCGTAATAGAACTGTCCCACCGTCACATAACTGCTGGCCGGAATAGGCGCGGCCGGCCCAGTGGTGGACTGGCTGCCGTTTGGTTGGGTCCCGCTGACCTGCGTGTCGCTGGCTGGTGTACCGGGTGCGGGCGCGGCGGCCTGCGCCTGGGCCACCGGCAGGGCCAGCGCGAGCAGTCCGGCGCCCAGCCGTATCTTGGAAGTTAAGGTGCTCACAGTTCCTCCACTATAGAGTCTGCCCGCGTGCAGGCCGGGGCAGCTCTGCCAAACATGAAAAAACGCCCCAGGCACGGCCGGGGCGCTGTTCTTGGTCAGCGGAGGGGCAACGGTCAGGGGTGCTGGCCCTGGCCGGTGTCCTCCGCCCGCAGAGCTGGGCCGGTTCTGCGTGGGACGTCTTCGGCCTCTCTACAGAATCCCTCAGGGCAAATCACACTGGCCTGATCAGAATGTTGAGACCTGGACGAAGACCTAATCTCCGCTGCCTTCCCCAGCTTCACCGCCAAAGGTCTTTTGCAGGCCGCTGACCAGCGCCTGGGTTTCTGCGGGGGTCAAGCGGGCTCCGGGGTGCAGCGGCAGATACGTTTTTTCGGGCATTTCGCCTTCCTGTACCGTTTCGGCGGCCTCTCCCGCTTCGGGGCCAAAGCCGGGCGCATTCACGTTGAATTTGGAGCGGCCTTCGTCCACATGGTTCTGAACCAGCCAGGACACCGGCGCCACGTTGGAGTACCAGGGCCACTGGGTCTGGTTGCTGTGGCAGTCGGCGCAGGCGCGGCCAAACAGCTGCTCGGTCTGCGGGCTGTCCCAGGCCGGCTGAACTTGCGCGGGCGGGTTGGCGTGGGCGCGGCCGTAGGGAACCAATTAAATCAGCAAAAAGGTGGCGGCAGCGGTGCCCAGCCATTTGGCCCAGGTGGCCGAGCGAAACTGAGGGCCGGCAGCTTGCAGGTGACGTTCGGGTGGGGTCATGATCAGAATCTCCTTTGTCTACAGCCTGTGTGAATGGGAAGAAAGCGGGAGTCAGCGCTCTACAGCTGCCGGCGCAGCAACCGCAGGCCCATAAACACTACGAACACCGTGCCGCCCTCGTGCGCGACCACACCCAGGGGCAGCGGCACCTGCCCGGCAATCGCCAGTGGGGAAACCAGCAGGATGATGCCAAAGGCAAACAGCAGGTTAAAGCGGACGGTGCGCCGCGCTTCACGGGCCAGTCGCACGGCCCCGGCCAGGCGGCCCAGGTCGCTTTGCATCAGCACCACGTCGGCCGATTCAATCGCCACGTCGGTGCCTGAGCCAACGGCCACGCCCAGGTCAGCGCGGGCCAGGGCCGGGGCGTCGTTCACGCCGTCGCCCACCATCGCCACCGGGCCGGGCAGCTCCCCGATGATGCGGAGTTTGTCTTCGGGCAGCAACTCGGCGCGGTATTCGCTCAGCCCCACTTCACGGGCTACGCTGGCGGCCACTTCTTCCTTGTCGCCGGTCAGCATCACCGGGTGGGCGATGCCCGCCGCCCTTAGCTCAGCGATGGCTCCAGCGATACCGGGGCGC
>JAUNHF010000173.1 GCA_030524065.1 Deinococcus sp. | reverse complement strand
CTGACCACGCCTGCCGTCCGCCCTAACGCGCGGGGCTCTGGGCTGCGTGAAGCCATGCTGGCGTGGGTTTGTGCGCGGGCCAAGGCACGCGGCCTGCACCACATGACCTTGGAATCCTGGGGAGACTCCAACTCTGACCAATCCTGGGACGCTGGCCTCGGGCTGACCCTCCAGGTCCGCACCCCTATTTATGCCTCCGTACCCTGAACCACCCGGATGCGGTTGCCCCAAGGGTCCGTCAGCGTGAGGCTCTCTTCCTCAGCGCTCACATCTGCCCTACCCCGCCAGCGGTCACGCCACTCCTGAAGGTCCAGCACATTCAGTGCTACGGCGCCCAGGCCAAGTGCTTCGGCGGCAGGTTGGCCCTGGCCGCGGCTCTGCCATTCGTTCAGACCAAAATGATGTGATACCCACCCCAGGACAAAAAAGCCGCGCCCGGCAGCGCCGAGACATGCTCTAGCCCAAGCGCCTCCTGATAAAAGCGGGCGGCCTGAGCGGCGCTGCCCACCTTCAGGTGGACGTGGCCCACGGTGGTGGCGGGCGCCTGATACGGGGGCACTTCGCCGCGTTGCAGGGCGTCCACAGGCAGCCCCGCAGCAGACAGCACGTCCGGAAGGTCCACGGCCAGCGTGTCCATTTGCACCCGGCCATCCACCCAGGACCAGCCTTCACGCGGCCGGTCGGCGTAGACCTCTATGCCGTTGCCTTCAGGATCGTTCAGATAAAAGGCCTCACTGACGAGATGGTCGCCGCTGCCTATGGGCAGGTTCAGCTGGGCGGCGTGAGCCAGCCAGCGTCCCAGATCGGCGCGGGTCGGCAGCAAAAAAGCCGCATGGAACAGTCCTGGGCGGCCGGCTGGAGCTGGAGGCAGGTTCGGGGCCGCTTGCAGCCGCAGCAAAGGCCGACCCTGAGCGGCCAGCAGATGCTCCTGCGGCGACTGCTCCCTAAGCTCTAGGTCCAGCAGGGTGCAGTAAAAGTGGCTGACTGCCGCCAGGTCAGCGACACGCAAGGTGACCGGGCCGAGGGTAGGAAAAAGGTGTTCTGTCATTCAGCTAGATTATATCAATTGGTTTGAAAAATAAAGCTATGCGTTTTCACGACTTGTCTGTCCAATGTCCAGGCGGCCCAGCGGAAGGCATATACGTCGTAAGAAGGAAACGGGAGAGCAATTCCGGGTTGGCAAAGTCCCTCATCAAAATTGACATGCTTAGACTCAGGTTTTATACTTCTTGCAGATTGAGTGAACAGTACCTTTTCTAGCTTAGGAGGTTAGAATTTGAATCCCGAACGATTTACCGAAAGTGCCACCCAGACCATCGCCGCCGCGCAGAGTCTGGCGCAGGGCAGCGGACAGCAGACGCTGACCCCGCTGCACCTGATGCGCACCCTGACAGACAACGACACCGCCGCCCGCGCCCTGGCGCTGGCCGGGGCCGACCTAAGCGCGCTGCGGGCCAACCTGGACGCGCAGCTGGCCAAACTGCCCCGCGTGCAGGGCGCAGGCGGGCAGCTGTATATGGACAGTGCCCTGCAGCGTGCTTTCCAGAAGGCCGATACGCTGGCAGAGCAACTGGGCGATTCCTTTGTGGCCGCCGACGTGCTGCTGCTGGCGGTGCGGGGCGAAATGAACGACCGCCAACTGCCCGGCGAGGCCGACCTGAACCGCGCCGTCAACGAACAAAGAAAGGGGAAAACCGTGACCGACAAAACCAGTGAAGCGCAGTTTGACGCGCTGAATAAATACGGCACCGACCTGACCGCACGGGCCCGTGACGGCAAATTTGACCCGGTGATTGGCCGCGATGAGGAGATTCGCCGCGCCATGCAGATTCTGCTGCGCCGCACCAAGAACAACCCCGTCCTGATTGGCGAGCCCGGCGTGGGCAAGACCGCCATTGCCGAGGGCCTCGCCATGCGGATCGTGAGCGGCGACGTGCCCGACGGCCTCAAAAACAAACGCATCGTCAGCCTGGAAATGGGCAGCCTGCTGGCCGGAGCCAAATTCCGGGGCGAGTTCGAGGAACGGCTCAAGGGCGTGATTGACGAGGTGGTGGGGTCTGCTGGCGAAATCATCCTGTTTGTGGACGAAATCCACACCATCGTCGGCGCTGGCAAGACCGAGGGCAGCCCCGACGCAGGCAACATGCTCAAGCCCGCGCTGGCACGCGGCGAGCTGCACCTGATCGGCGCGACCACGCTGGACGAGTACCGCGAGATTGAGAAAGACCCGGCGCTGGAACGGCGTTTTCAGCCGGTGTTCGTAGATGAGCCGAGCGTGGAAGACACCATTTCCATCCTGCGCGGCATCAAGGAGCGCTATCAGGTCCACCACAACGTAGAAATCACCGACCCAGCGCTGGTGGCCGCCGCCAGCCTGAGCCACCGCTACATCACCGACCGGCAACTGCCCGACAAAGCGATTGACCTGATTGACGAGTCGGCGGCCCGGCTGCGGATGGCGCTGGAATCCAGCCCGGAGCGGATTGACCAGCTCCAGCGCCGCAAGCTGCAACTGGAAATCGAGCGCGAAGCTCTGAAAAAGGAAAAAGACCAGGACAGCGTGGCCCGCCTGAGCGACATTGAGCAGCAACTGCGGACGCTGACTGACGAGCTGACCGAAACCCGCTCGCGCTGGGAAGCGGAGCGCGGTGAAGTGGCGCGGCTGCGTGAAAAGCGCGAAGCGCTGGACCAGGTTCGCACCGACATTGAGCGGGCCAAGCGCGACTATGACCTGCAAAAAGCCGCCGAGCTGGAATACGGCGAACTGCCCCGCCTCGAAAAAGAAGTGCATGAGCTGGAAGGTCAGCTCAAGGGCGCCGAATTTGCCCACACTGAAGTGACCGAAGAAGACATTGCCTCGGTGGTCAGCCGCTGGACCGGCATTCCCGTGAGCAAGCTGATGGAAGGCGAGCGCGAGAAGCTGCTGCAACTGGAGGGGCAACTGCATAAGCGCGTGATTGGGCAGGAGCGGGCCATTGAATCGGTGGCCGACACCATCCGCCGCGCCCGCGCTGGCCTGAACGACCCGGCCCGCCCCCTGGGCAGCTTTATGTTCCTCGGCCCGACGGGAGTGGGCAAGACCGAGCTGGCCAAAGCCCTGGCCGAGTTCCTGTTTGACTCCAGTGACGCGATGGTCCGCATTGACATGTCCGAGTACATGGAAAAGCACACGGTGGCCCGCCTCATCGGTGCCCCTCCCGGATACGTGGGCTACGAGGAAGGCGGCCAGCTGACCGAAGCGGTGCGCCGCCGCCCTTACTCGGTGATTCTGCTGGACGAAATCGAGAAGGCGCACCCGGATGTGTTCAACGTGCTGCTGCAAGTGCTGGACGATGGCCGCCTGACCGATGGACAGGGCCGCACGGTGGATTTCCGCAACACGCTGATTATCCTGACCAGCAACGTCGGTTCGCCGCTGATTCTGGAAATGCAGGCGCAGGGTCAGCCCGCCGACAGTGTCCGCGAAGCCGTGCTGGACGAACTGCGCGGGCACTTCCGCCCGGAGTTCCTGAACCGCGTGGACGACATCATCGTGTTCGATGCGCTGACCGCCGAGAACCTGCGGCAGATTGTGGATATTCAGTTGGGTGGCCTGCGCTCCCGGCTGGCCGAGCGCCGCGTGACCCTGAACCTGTCGGACGCCGCCAAAGACCGGCTGGCCCAGATCGGCTATGACCCGGCCTTCGGTGCCCGGCCCCTGAAGCGGGCCATCAGCCGCGAGATTGAAACCCCGCTGGCCCGCCGCATCCTGAGTGGCGAGGTGCCCGACAACTCGGTGCTGAATGTGGGTTATGAAGGCGGCGAGTTTACGTTCGGGGCGGGCGCGCTGAACTAAAACCAAATGTACAAGAGGCTGGAGCGCTGGCTCCAGCTTTTTTACTGGGGCCATCTCAGGCGGAGCGTCGTGTCAAGCGGAAGTTGACCCCGCCTGCGCCGCTGTTCGTCCAGCAGGATGAGGTGTGATGGCGCGCCTGCACCAGGCCCCACAGCAAGGCAGGCTGCCAAGCACCACCGTGCCAGACTTCAAGCTGCTGCCCCTGCATGAGCTTGTCTCGGAACAGGAAAAAGGGTTGTCGGGGAGCTTGCCCCTGAACACTAAGCTGGCCTTCCCTCGGCGCACGCGAACGCTGGGGCCTCCCCGCCAGCATCTTCTCTGCGGCGCTGAGCGGGCGAATCCTATTCAGGAAGGCGGGCACCTCCGCCAGCGTTACGGGCCGCTCACCCGGCAGGCCCTCAGGATGGCTGGGGAAAAACCTGACCCCTGCCTGTGCCAACGCTTCAACCTTGCGCCACTGCTCTGTATCTTTTCGCGGCGGCGCCCTGAAGTCGGTTCCCATGGTGGTCATCGCTCGGCGACACTGCGGGCAGAGGCGTACGCCTGACCCGAACGGCTGCTTGAAAGCTTTGCGGCAGTGGAAG